>JACSRJ010000349.1 GCA_014879835.1 Anaerolinea sp. | reverse complement strand
CCCCAGCACAACCCCGGTCAACCTGACGGGTAACACCGTCACTGTTACCACAGCAGGTGAACCGGCGGGCACAACGGGTGACAACAGCGCCTCAGCCCCGGGCTTGATCTACGCGCAGCCCGATCTGGTGATCACCAAGACCGCCGATGCGGACTGGATCGCTCTAGGTACAAACCGCAACTTCACCATCTCCATCGTGAACAACGGTGGTCAGACCTTTAGCGGCCCTGACAGCATGGTGGTTGTGGATGACATCCCTGCGGGGCTTGCCATCCAGAACGTCACCTCTTCGGCCTTCACCTGCACCACCACAGGGCAGCAGGTGCGTTGTACCCGTACTGCGGCATACTTCAATGGCAACCCGCCCCTCACCATCACTATCACGGTTCGCCCTGATGTGGTGGGTAACTACACCAACACCGCCATTGTGACCACTGCCTATGAGCAAAATCTGGCCAACAACAGCGGTACGGTGAACTTCCCAGTGCGCGGGATTGATGTGGCCATCAGCAAAGATTTGGCGGGTATTCTGGCGGTAGGCAATACCTCCACCTATACCCTCACCGTGAGCAACATCAGCGGCACCACCTACCCCGGGTTAGGCACTCGCGCCGTCTCTGGGTCGATTGTGATCAACGACACGCTGCCCGCCGAATTGGTCTTTGTGGCAGGGACGTTGGTCTTTGAAGGGGACATGACCACATGGTCATGCACCACCCCACCCAACAACAACCCACCTCAGACCATCGCCTGCACCAGCGGCGCTGATCTACAGGACGGCCAAACGGCCCTGATCCGCATTGGGGTACGGGCCCGTACCAGCGGCATTGGTGCAACCAATGTGACCAATGTTGCCAATATGATCGTCACTTCCGATGGGAACACCTCCAACAACACCGGAACGCACGTCTTCCCCGGGCCTATCCCGGCGGCGGACATGGTGTTGAGCGACACCCCCACCGGACAGACCCCCAATCCCTTTGTGGCCCTTGATCCCAACAGCCGCTTCACCTTCACGATCTCGAACAACAGCGCCTCCAATGCAACGGCGAGCGCTGCCAACCCGATCACGCTGGAAGTCACCTTCCCGGCGGGGGTAACTGCGGCCAATCTCAATGCCAGCACAGGCACTTCGACCATCGACTTCACCACCGCGACCTGCGCCTTTGTTGCGCCCACCCTAACCTGTACGGCAACGGCGGGCAACATTCGCCAGACCTTCCCCGAAAGCGTGGAAATTCGCTTCACGGCCCCCAACGCGGTCAACTTCTCGGTGAATGTCAAAGTGCGCGGCGGACTCGACCCCGTTGACCCGGCGGACGAGAAAAACTACAACTTCAATGTCAACGCACCTGATCTGGCAATCTTCAAGACCCATACGGGAACTTTCCCCCGTAATGTGTCGCGCAACATCCGGATCACTGTGCGCAATGTGGGCAGCGCCCCAACGGTAGGAGATATCACCGTAACTGATACCCTGCCCACCGGGATGCGCATGTACCTGTTTGGCACCAATACCCTGCTTGGGGGCACCGGCTGGACAACCGCCAGCCCTGACGGCTCCAACGCCCCTGTGTTCACCTATGCAGCGGCGCTCGCACCCGGCGCAGAGACCACCTTTGAGTTCCAAGCGTATGCTTCCGACCTGACGCCGTTGGGCACGGTGGTCAATACCGCCAATGTGACCAACAGCGCGGAGCCGCCGACCCTCAATGGCAACAACACCGCCACTGATAACCTGATCGTGGAAGTTGCCCCCACCGCCGATCTGACGGTCACTCATTCGTGCGTGCCCTCAACGATTGCGGTCGGCAGCAACACCGTCTGCACCATCACTGTGCAGAACACGGGTATCGTGGCCACGCAGGCCGGCACCCATACCCTCGATACGGTCATCAACACCGCTGGACTGAGCTACGTCACCAACACCAACCCGGCTGGCTGGGTAGGCGGCGTGACCGGAACTGCCGGCGTCTTCCAGTGGACAAGCACCAATGTACTGAACCCCGGCGATTCAGCACAGTGGACGCTCACCTTACAAGGAACCGCCATCGGAACCTTTAATGTGGACTCCAATGTCTCCACCACCGGGACCGAAAACAATACCACCAATAACAGTGCTTCGACCCCAATCACGGTTCAGGCAGCACCTCAGCCCGATCTGGCTGTGACCATGAGTCATGTAGGCAACTTCATTTCGGGCACGCCCGGTGAATACCTGATCCGCGTCCAGAACGTAGGCGCTCTGCCTTTCGCGGGGACTGCGGTTTCGATGACCACGGTTCTGCCTGCGGAACTGGCATACAGCAGCACGGTCAGTGCCACCAACTGGACGTGCGTGGCCGCACCGCCCAACGATGTGACCTGCACCCGCAACGCTGGCAACCTGAATCTGGCGGCGGGCGCATTCTACGATGACATCCGAATCAGTGTCACGGTAGGCGCGGCGGGAAGTTACACCCCCGGCGCAAGCATCACCGTTACCCCGGCGGATGGCAATACGGCGAACAACAACGCCACCGATCCGACCATCGTCACGGGCGCAGCCCAGCCTGATCTGACTATCACCCAGCCTGCACACGGACCCTTCACGGTCAATGTTCAGGGCACTTTCACGGTGACCGTTCAGAACATCGGCTCTGGCGCGACTACTCAACCAGTTGTAATCCAGAAACGGCTGCCTTCCGGCTTTGCGGTAGTCGCAGGCAACGGCGGCAACAGCTTCACCTGCAACCAGCAGACCATCGCTGGCTTCCCGACCGCAGTTTGCACCCGCAATCTGGCGATCCCAGCTTCTAGCGGCCCGCTGAACGTGACCATCGGTGTTACGCCCTCTGCGGCTGGAACCTTCCCGGACACTTCGGCGTCCGTGGCGGCAACTGCCCCTGATGTGGATGCAAACACCGCTAACAACACCGCAGCAGCAGGCCCGAATATCGTCGTGAACGGCGTACCTGATTTGATCGTAGCCAAGACGGAAGAACCCGCGGGGAACTTCCTGCTGAGCAACGGCACAGGCGCGTACCGAATCACCGTGACCAACGTCGGATCGGGCGCAACCAGCGGCACGATCACGATCACGGACACCCTGCCGGCGATCATGAACTACAACTCCGTGTCGGGTGCGGGCGTCTCCTGCTCCGGCACAACCACGGTGACCTGCACCAGCTCCAGCGTGATTGCTGGCAGCGGCGGCACCCTGTCCTTCCTGCTCACGGTCAACCTGACTGGCACAGGCACGGTAACCAACAATGTGACAGTGGTTGGCGGTGGTGATACCACCCCCAGCGGCGGCAGCGACACCACCACGGTAGACGCAGCCCCCACGCCGTCCCTGACGGTCACCAAGACCGAACAGCCTGCGGGCAACTTCCAGATCAGCAATGGCACTGGAACTTACCGCATCAGCGTGACCAACCTTGGCACGGGCCCCACCGATGGCACTACCATCACGGTGGTAGATACCCTGCCCGGCGGCATGACCTACAGCAGCGTCTTCAGCCCGGCGTTCACCTGCTCCGGCACAACGACGGTTACCTGCACCTCCACCGCGATCATCAATCCCGGTGCGGCAAACGGGACCTTCATTGACCTGACCGTAAGTCTGGCGGGTGTGACTCCCGGTACCTATACCAACAATGTGACGGTGGTTGGCGGTGGTGATGCCACTTCTGCCAGCGGTTCGGACACGACCACGGTTGATCCGGGGCCGCAGCCTGACCTAACGGTAGACAAGGTTGGACCTGCCAGCTTTGCCATCGACAGCACGGGACAGTACACGATCACCGTGACCAACATTGGTGCAGCTTCAACCAGCGGCACGATTACGGTCACTGACACCCTGCCGGCGCAGTTGACCTATGTCAGCGGCAGCGGCACCAGCGGCTTCACCTGCACCGGAACTCAGACCGCAGGCGCGACCGTCACCTGCACCACCTCAACCGTCATCGCGGTCAGTGGTACGGCAACGATCACCCTAAATGTCACGCCCAACACCCAAGGGGTGAGCGTGATCAACACGGCGACAGTCTCCGGCGGCGGCGAGTTCAATACCGCGAACAACTCCGACAGCACAGGGGCAATCCCGATCAGCGGCGCGCCTGACCTGTCCATCACCAAATCGCTCACCACTGGCACTTTCCTGCGCCAGAACGTGAACGGATCGTTCAACCTGACTGTCCAAAATGGCACGGGCGCGGCGACCACTGGCGCAACCATCACGGTCACCGATACCCTGCCCGCGTCCTTGCAGTTTGTATCCGCCACAGGCGGTGGTTTTGCCTGTACCGGAACCCAGACCGCAGGCGCAACAGTCACCTGCACCCGTAACTCGGTCATGAACATCAGTGAAGTGGGAATCATCACCCTCACCGTGCGACCAGTTACCGCAGGCTTCTTCTCCAACACCGCGACAGTTGCAGGCGGCGGCGAACCGGCGAACTTGACCGGGAACAACAGCAGCACCCTGTCGTTTGAAGTGCGCGCCACCAATCCGGGAGAACCGGGGTCGGTCTCGACCTACACCATCTCCCCGGCGAGTGCGCCTGCAAACGGCACCACGGCGTTGACCCTGACGATCACGATCTTCCAACTGGATAACGTGACCCCAGCGCCCAACACCACCGTCACCTTGCAGCCCGCAACCACCAACGGCCTGACCTTCTCGCCCGGACTGACGGGAACCACCAACAGCAGCGGTCAGGTGACCTTCACGGTCGTCTCGACTGTGGCTCAGACGGTCAGTGTGCCTTACTCGGCGGTCAACAGCTTCAGTTCCAGCGGCGCTGTGACCTACAGCACCAACCCGCCGCAGTTGGTCTTCACCAGCGCTACCGCTGGCGTGGTCAGCTCTGTGCGATCCACCGTCACCACCGACTACATCTCGATCCCGGCGGACGGCACCACTGTGGCCACGATCACCGTGACTCTCAAGAACGATACCGATCAGCCCATCGCTGGCAAGACCGTCACCTTAACGGCCAACCCCAGCCCCTCAACTTTGATTGTGACCCCTGTCTCCGGGACGGTCTCGGATGCGGCTGGTCAGGTCAAGTTCACGGTGCGCTCAACGGCGCAAGGCTCCGCGGTATTCTCAGCAAGCGTGAGTGACAACCCTGTGGTGTTTATCAGCCAAACGGTGACCATCACCTTCACCGCGCCCGGAACGCAGCCTGTGGCAGCGCCTAACCAAACGCCCGGAACTGGCACCCCATCGAGTCTGCTCGATGTGCCCACCGGCCCGATTGAAGGGCGCGTCATCGCCTACCGCTTGCGGGTACGTCAGGGACCCGGCTTGGACTTCCCGATCATCGGGCTGCTCAAGCTCAGCACCCGGGTGAGCATCATCGCTCGTAATGCCCGCGGTACTTGGTATCAAATCGAACTTCAGACCGGCACAGCTTGGGTGTCGGCGGCTTGGGTGCGTGTGACCCGCGCTAACTACCGTCGTATCCCAGTCATCGACAGTGTGCCCGGCACAGCCCCGCTGATCCCCATCCCCTCGCCGCTCATCCCGGTGACTGGTCAGGGTATTGGTGTGGTCAACACTTACCTGCTGCGGGTGCGCACAGGACCCGGGCTGGATTATCAGCAGATCGGCTTGGTCAAGCTGGGCACGGAAGTGCTTCTGTTAGGACGCAGCCCTGATCGTCGCTGGTATCAAATCCAGATCGAAGGTGGCACCGCATGGGTGAGTTCCGCGTACATCCGAGTGCGCCGGATCAACGGCAATCGACTGCCCACCATTGAGGCACCGCCGCTGCCCTAAGCGTTTAACGGGAAGGTGAACAACTTTCCCCCATGAAACCTTCCCGCCCCTGTCGGTTATCCGGCTGGGGCGGGCTTGATTCAAGCCCATAACGAGGTTGAGAAATGTCAAAATCCGCAGAACGCCGCCCCCTTGATGGCCGCAAACCGATCCGGACTGCCCCCGGAGCGCGCCATACCTGCCGCTTGTGTGCGCACAGTTGCCATAACTACACCGTCGTCCTTTCTGAGCTAGAGGCACGACGTTTGGCCCTAGATGAGTGGCGTCCCCTGCTCCACAAGGTGCCCGATGATCTGCCTCTCGTTCAACGGCAGGGGGCACAATACATCCTCAACAAACGCCCCGATGGTGCCTGCGTTTTTCTGGGCGCTGATGGGCTGTGTGTGATTCACAAGGAGAGCCACCCCGAAAGCAAACCGCTGGCCTGCCAGATGTTCCCTTTGCAAGCGGTTCAAGCACCGGACGGAGTATACCTCTCGCTTAATTCGGGCTGCCGACGTCTGATCGATCAGGGCGAGGCTGATCCCCTGCTAGATGAGGCTGATGCCCGTCGGATGTTGAGTCAGGCCGCAGGGTTGATCAGCCTTGGCGAGACCATCATGCTCAGCCCTACCACGATGATCCTGTATGAGGACTTTCTGCATTGGCAGGATCAGATTGAAGCCCTCATCGGGCGCGAGGTATCTACCTTTAACGAATTTTGGGAACGGCTTCAGGAGACTGCCCGCCTGATCTTAACGATTGAGCCAGAAGCCCTCACCGACCCTGTTCCAGAGTGGCAGATCATGTTCAGGCGCATCGAAGCCACGCTGCGGGGTGATCATAACCACTCGGGCCCGCGGCAGATGCTCGTCCGGCGGGTGCTCCAGTGGATACCGCAGTTGACCCAAACTGGGTTTCCTCTCACCCTCCCTCAACTGGAAATTCCCGGCGGGGCTGCTTTTTGCGCCCGTGTGACGGGGCAGTTTCTGGCAGGGCGTCAGGCTGCCTTTTGGGAGACCGCCATAGGCGCGTGGTCAGGGCTGGTGATCGGCTTGACAGTAGGCATCATGGCGGCGGCGCTCATCCCCTTTGATCCCGCCCGATACCCCGCTCCGGGGCATGTGCTTAACGACACCCTCGCCGATGCCTTAATGTTGATGGGTTTGCCCTCGGCTGCTGTTTCCTCAGAACTGCAAAAGGCATTTTTGAGGGCGCTTGGGTAATACATTCCCCAGTGAGGGCGTCCAACCGCTATAATCAGAATCAGTCTGGAATCAGATCGTGCGCCAAAACGCACCTATCTTAAAATCTGGAGCAAAATCGCGTGTCCCTCAGCTTTGAACATGTGACTGACCCGGAGGCGCTCTCTGGGCTGCGTGACTCTTGGAATACCCTACTTTTCACCAATCACACCCATGAGGTTTTCCTTACGTGGGAGTGGCAAACAACATGGTTTCGGGTTTACCAACCGGGTGATCTATGGGTGATCCTCGCCCGTGATGAGCGCGGTGAACTGGTGGGGATTGCGCCTTGGTTCAAGGATGCCAAGGGGCAGGTGATCCGTCCCATTGGGTGTGTCGACGTTACTGACTACCTTGATGTGATCGTCAAACCAGAGTATCGGGAAGCATTTTTTACGGGCATTGCAAGTCTGATGGCCCAGAACTGTCAACGCTTCAGCCGCATCAACCTATGTAACCACCCAGATGGCTCACCCACCCTCGAACTGCTGCCCCATGCCCTTCAGTCCCAAAATTTCAGAGTCAACCTCAAACCTCAAGAAGTATGCCCTGTGATCAAACTACCCGACACATTTGAGGGCTACCTCGAACACCTTGACAAAAAGAACCGCCATGAACTGCGGCGTAAGATGCGACGGGCTGAGCACGATGAATCCACAGTGGCGTGGTATATCGTCGGCGCGGAGCATGATCTGGGCGTTGAACTGGAGAAGTTCATCCATTTAATGGCTTCGAGTGCGCCAGAAAAAGCCCGCTTTTTGCAAGACCCCAAAAATCTGGCGTTTTTTATGGAGATCATGCCGCAGATTGCTGCGTGTGGGTGGCTGCAACTGGCCTTCGCAACAGTGGATGGCAGCCCTGCCGCCGCTTACCTAAACTTTGATTTTGATAACCGCATCCTTGTCTACAATTCGGGACTCATCCTTGAACCCTACGGTTATCTGAGTCTGGGTATTGTGCTGCTGGCAAACCTGATCCAACACGCGATTGAGCTTCACCGCAGTGAGTTTGACTTTTTGCGGGGTAACGAAGAATACAAGTATCGGATGGGGGGGGTAGATCGGGCTGTGCTGGAAATTCAGGCGGAGTGTAGCGCATAAGACGGAGTACTGCTTCATGACCATCATTCAGCGCTTGGCGATGCTCAGTGTCCATACTTGCCCTCAAGCGGTTCTAGGGGGCAAAAAAACAGGGGGCATGAATGTTTATGTGCGCGAACTGGCACAGGAACTCGGACGGCGCGGGATCAAGGTCGATGTTTTCACCCGCTATCAGGAATCCTGTCGAGGGCACATGCCTATCCTTTTGGGCGAGAATGTGCGGGTGATTCACATTCGCACAGGCGGCGATCAATCCCTTGATCCTGACCAGATCTACCCCCTACTGCCGGAGTTCGCTTCGGAGGTGCTGTCCTTTGCGGCTGCTGAAGGGATCGTTTACGACGCAATCTACAGCCACTATTGGCTCAGCGGGGTAGTTGCCCACACCCTACGGGCACAGTGGCGCATTCCGGTGGTACAGATGTTTCACACCCTAGGGCTGATGAAAGATCGGATTGCGCCCGGTGAGGTGGGGCATGTGGTGGATCGTCCTGCCGATCTACGCTCGTTTTCTGAGGCAGATATTATGTCTTGGGCAGATCGGATCATTGCGGCCACGCCTGCGGAGCGCACCCAGATGCTCTGGCTCTACCGCGCCCCCCGACGTAAGATCGAGATTCTGCCGCCGGGGGTGAACCTTGCCCGGTTTCATCCCATGCCTCAAGCGGAAGCACGTGCGGCCATCGGGATCAAAACGCCTTGTAAGTTGTTTCTCTTTGTGGGGCGAATTGAGCCACTCAAGGGGGTTGATACGATCTTTGAAGCCATCGCGCTGCTGCGCCAGACGGCACCCGATCTCACCCGCCATTTGTGCCTGAGCATCATTGGCGGTGCGCCGGATGTTTCAGGCGAAAACGCTGAAATGGATCGACTCAAAGGGCTGTGCCAGTCTCTGGGTTTGGAAGATCTGGTGGTCTTTTTGGGGGCGAAGGATCAGGATGCCCTTCATCACTACTATGCAGCGTCGGAGGCCCTGATCATCCCGTCGGACTACGAAAGTTTCGGTATGGTAGCGCTGGAGGCGATGGCCTGCGGCACCCCCGTCATCGCCTCCAATGTAGGGGGGTTGTCTTTTTTGGTTCGTGATGGAGTCAACGGCTATCATGTGCCAGTGCGCGATCCGGCTGCTTTACGAGACCGGATTCAACTCCTCCTTCAACACCCTGAACTGCGTGCCATCTTAAGCGAAAACGCCGCCCTTGATGCGGTTGGCTATTCATGGAATCAGATTGGGGATCGGTTGGTGGAAATAATCACAAGGGTGACGATTCCTACACCTGTAGGGTACAATTGATACTAAACCCAAATTTTTAAGGGAAACAGCACATGAGTGATGAACTGCGTGACGCCGCGATGAAGGCGCTGAGTACTGTTATTGAGCCAGAACTGCACAAAGATATTGTCACCCTTGGTATGGTGCGCGACTTAGAGATCGTTGACAGCGTCGCAAAGTTTACGATCATGCTCACGACGCCTGCCTGTCCACTCAAGGACGTGATGTACAAGGCCGCAGAGGTAGCCCTCAAAAAAGTGCCGGGAATCACCGGGCTAAATGTGAAATGGGATGCGGAAGTACCCAAAGATCGGCGGGTGCATGGACGGCTTAATATGCCCCTTCGGAACATTATCGCAGTGGGCAGTGGTAAAGGTGGGGTAGGGAAAACTTCGGTCTCGGTCAACATCGCTATTTCCCTTGCCCAAGAAGGGGCAAAGGTAGGTTTGATGGACGCGGACATCCTCACCCCGAATGTGCCTATTATGCTCGGTTTAACCAGCGGCCGTCCCACCGTCAAGGACGGCAAAATTCAACCCTTTGAAGTCTACGGGATCAAGGCGATCAGCATGGGCTTTATGATCGACCCTGACAAGGCCATGGTGTGGCGCGGTCCCATGCTCAACAGTGCGATCCGCCAATTTTTTAATGATGTGGACTGGGGCGATGATATTGATTACATGATTGTTGACCTGCCCCCCGGTACAGGCGATGCCCCTTTGAGTTTGGCGCAGGCAGTGCCTCTCACTGGAGCAGTGATCGTCTCACAGCCTCAGGAGGTTGCCATTGGTGATGCCCTCCGCAGCATCAGCATGTTTGAGCAGTTGAATGTGCCTATCTTAGGTATTGTCGAAAATATGGCGGGCGAGCTGTTTGGTGAAGGCGGTGGCGAGCGCCTTTCCAAGCAGCGCAGCACGCCATTCTTGGGACGTGTTCCCTTAGATGTGGAAATCCGACGCGGAGGCGATCTAGGGCGCCCAGTGGTGATGGCGCACCCGGATTCAGACAGCGCGAAGGCTTTCCGTCAGATTGCGCGTGATCTGGCGGCGCGGATCAGTGTCCTTCAGATGATGAATGCCGATGTGATCCCAATCAACATCATCGACTAAGCCCACTTGCGCTTGTTTAATCGTTGTGTAAGCTGCCCTTTCCTAACTGCGGAGAGGGCAGCTTTTGTTTGGGACGCAGCAGTATGCAGGCAGTGAGTCCCGCCCTTTTTGAGCTTCTTCCATGCGTTTGCCCTCGTATTTTGATACCTTTT
>JACSRJ010000335.1 GCA_014879835.1 Anaerolinea sp. | reverse complement strand
GCCGCCAACAGTCCCACCTGCCCCGAAAGCAGCCCCGGCACCGCAAATACCCGATAGATTACGGCGGAAAAAGCACCAAAGGCGATCATCACCAGAATGACCAGCGCGGTACCCCCATACATGTATAGATTCCCCGCAAAAGTTGCGGCGGATGAGCCGTTGCGGGGATCGATCCCAAAATATTGGGACGTTACCAGTGAGCCAATATCGGCATAGGCAGGCTTGTTTGTCCACAGCGCACGAGGGATGAAACTGAAGGGCGCGAGCATGAGTTCATCCAGTGAACGGTAGGGAACAACAGAGGGAGTCTTCAGCATTATCAGCGCCGGGGTCTGGGCAATAGCGCTCTGGCGGCGCAGGAAGAGAGTCCATGTGGAGTTGGCAGCGTCGCTGTTGGCGACCACCTGCACCCCTCGAAGCAGGGCGTCAAGGTCTTGATCAGTGCCCCGCATGAAACGGGCCAAGGGCGTAAGCATGAATGCGCCCAGCACCCACAAGGCGATTACGATTAGGCGCGATCCGGGCGGCTTACGGGCATAGACCATCACCGCCAAAAAGAGTGCCGCGAGTTTGATTAACTGACTGGCCCAACCCGTCAGGATCGCCATCAGCAGTTCGATCACCAAGGTGCCATAGAGCCAGCGCCCCCACTTGCCTCGCATCACCTGAATCAAGATGAGAGCCAGTGTAACCCATGAGGTTGCCCGCAGATAGGTCACCCACTGTGACCACTCGCCGAATAAATCCAGCCCACCACCAATCCGGAAGCGCTCACCACTGCCAGCGGCAAACAGCCCCAAACGCAGCAGTAACACCCCGCCATAGAGGATCAGGGTACGACGGAGCGAGGGGGTGCTGAAGCGGGCAGCACGCGCTTCCGGGTTTTGTTTACGCCATGTGAGACTGACCAGCGCGTAACCACCCCACATGGCCCACAGACTGGCTGTGATGAGCAGCAGTGAGGCAGGCAGATCAGCCGTTGAGGGTAGGATCAACAGGCTGGGGTCAAAATAGACTGCCACACCCGTAATGCCGATCAAAAACAGGTTAGTCAGGGTCATATACACCGGGATTTCAAGCAGATCAATCTGCTTCACGATCTGGACGCTGAAGGGCACCCCCATCACCATCACCCCAAAGCAGACTGCTGAGCTGATCCCCAAGATCAACACATACCCCCACACTGACGGGGTGCTGCTGAACAAGGTACTGTAATTGGTGGCCATAATCAGCCCGATCAGGGTTCCGCTCCATGCGACCAGAAACCCGATACCGCTCCCGGAGCGGTTGTAAGCCCTTGGAATCCTCATGCTCGCGGTCCTCTCAACCTTCTCTGCCATGCCTGAAGGACGTTGGTCAAGACCAACCGCTCCGAAGGCGTCAACCAGTGCAGCCCCATCCAAGCACCCATGATCAGCACCCCACTGGAGAGCAGCAGCCGGGGTCCCGGCGGAATCATGGGGGATAGGATACAGACCACAAAAGTCAGAACTGCGGGCGCTGCACCTTCAACCAACATGAGCGTCGTCAGGTGTCGTATGGGCATCCCCACCCAAAGGGCGTTGAGGCGCAGTGACAAGGGAACATTGATCACCCCACCCAGAAGCAGAGCCATACTTGCACCCCGTGCGCCCATTGCGGGGATAAACAGGATGCAGCCTAAGGCTGTGATTAAGGCGGTGATCAGCTCTACCCGCAGCAGACCGCCCTGTTGATTGAGGGCAAAACCGAAGGTGCGGGTAACCAGCGCAGGGGACTGAACCGCTAAATACAGTGCCAGAAGGGTGTTAAGGCGCAGATCAGGGACGAGTTCGCCCCCTGTCCAGAAGGTGATCACTTCTCCGCCCCATGCGGCAATTCCCACTGAAACTGCCCATCCTACCAGCGATACCAGCTTCAGGCAAAAGGCAAACCAGCGCCGTAGACGTTCAGGATCACCGCCACCAGACGCAGCGGTCCCAATCTCCGGGTAAAAAGTGTTTAAGAACTGCCCGATGATTGCCCGCGCCAGATTGCTCAGGGTAAGGGTTGCCGCAAAGAGGGTCACAGCGGCCCCTCCCGCCCCTGCGGAAAGGAACAGAATCACCCCGGAGGTGAGCATCGTCCACGCCAGCGAGACCGCAAAAAAGACGATGCTAGGTCCAAGCAGGCGGATTGAATCTGCCCACTTCACGCCCTTGATCCCAATCTGAAAAGGGCTGAGTCGGGCTGTATCAGCAGTTCCAACCAGAAACAGGATCAGTCCGCCCAGCGCCATACTCAAAGCTGCGGTGCGCGGACTGCCGCTGAACAGGGCCACCCCCAAAGGCAGGAAGGATCGCACCAGAATCTCGCCCAGACTGTACCTCAGACGGTGTGGGTAGCGATTGATGGCGATCAGAATCGAGAGGATGTATCCCTGAAGGATCGCACAGGCCATTAATCCCCCCTGCACCCACACAATGAAGCTCGAATCCTCAACGGAGATGTGACTCACCCCCAGCCGTGAGGGCGCATCCGGGGCAATCACAAGCGTGATCCCAACGAGGGCTGCAAAAAACACTAAATACAGGCGCAGCCCTGCGCTAAAAACCCGCGTCCCGTCTGTGATCTCCCCGCGCTGAAAATGCCCAATGAGCAGGTTGGTGACGTAAGTTTGCACCCCGAAATTGAGCAGACTCAAGCTGGCGGTGAGGTTGGTCAGCGCCAGCCACTCACCATACACCCGATCTCCCCATGCGCGTAAAAACAGGGGCAGGCTGATCACGGTTGCCACCAGATTCAGGATCACGATCAATGCCGTCAGGCTGAAGCCCGCACTGAGCCGTCGCAGCATTAGGAGTACATCCAGTAGGATCGATCAGGAACTCTGCTTCGGGCTGTCACCAATGCCTGTTTGATCCCTTCCGCCATTACTTCGTAGGTGTGCCCGGAGACTTTATGACTCGCAGCCACCCCCATCTGCACCCAGTGATCACGCTGTGCAAAGGCTGCCCAGAGCGCTTTGGAAAGCGCTTCGATAGGGGTGATCCAGCCAGTTTCAGAATCGATCAGATCAGGCGCACAACCTACAGTATCGGTGACCAATACTGGACGTCCACAGGCCATCGCTTCATTGACCACCAGACCCCACGTTTCAGCTTCTGAGACCAGACACAGCACATCGCCGATCACATAAGCCGTGGGCATTTCCGATTGATTGAGGAAGCCAAGCAGGTGAACGTGTTTCAGCCCTGCTTCTTGTATCCGACTCTCCAGCGCTGGACGCAGCGCTCCGTCACCCACATAAACCAGCGAGGCCTGCTCACTCAAGCCGGCATTCACATAAGCATGAAGCAGTTCCAGCGGGCGCTTGAGCGCAGTCAGTTTGCCGCAAAAGAGAAATGTGGGCAGTTCCGGCGCGATCCCATACTGGCGGCGCAGTTCAGGGCGAAAGGGGACAAGCTCCGCTGTACGATGGGCAAATCGCTCATGTTCAACACTGTAGGGTGCGGGGAACAGCCGATCCGGTGATACCCTGTGCGCCTCATAGTAACGCCGATTTTGTGTCCCAATATACATACACACCGAACGCCGCAGCAGGAAACCATCAAGCCCTTTGCGCCAACGAGGTTTAGGGCGTCGGAGATCTGCGAGCGGGGTCATTTCGGTGAGGATTAGGGTGGGCGCACCCCTCAGTGCCCGAAGCACCCCAACCCCATAAGCAAGGGATGCAAACCAACCCATCATCAGCAACGGAGTGTGGCGGTCACTGGCCCAGCGAATCAATGCCGGAGCCGTCCGCACTTGTGCCCCAAGTGAATAATCGCCCGAACGCTCCCCAAAAAAACGATGAGAGTAGCCGCTCAAAACATCCACATCCCATTGAAATTGAAGCCCAAAGTCGGGATCAGATGCCACGTTCTGCGAGGCTCCCGGATGGAAAAAGCCCACCTCCACCTCAATCCCATCGACGGTCAGTGCCCGGTAGAGAGGCACTTGATATTGGATCGGGTGTGAGACCAAAATTTTGAGATCGCTCATCAGGAGCGCCCTAAGGAGAAGAAATCAAGGTACTGGCGAATCACGGGGGCATAACTGTAATCGGCCCTTAGGCAGCGCGACCTCGCCGCTGATGCCATCTGACGGCGAGAGGATTCCTGTGCCGGGGCAGTCCAGTAAATCAGCTTCTGGCGCAGTTCCGCTGGGGAGTCAAAAAAGACCGCTTCTTGATCCTCCTCAAAAAATGCTTGATGTTCAGAGGTGCGGGTGGCCACGAGAATCGCCCCACCACAGGCCGCAATCTGGAAGGTGCGTGGGTTGTGTTGATCCCCCAAGCGCAGATCGAGATTAGGATGGTCAGGATCTCGCTTGGGGTACTGGATCGCAGCCTGAGCCGTGCCATAAATGATCGGCAGTTCGGGCTCCGCGGCTTCGCGCCCCCGCCAGCAGGGGTGCAGCGGTGAGTGCGGTGGGAGTTGATCCCAACGACCACCCCAAAGGGTCAGACGAGGTGCAGAATCGGCATTAAAAATCGCCTCAAAAGCACGGGCACGGGGTACCCAGTGGGATCCCACAAAAACCGCGTCACTCCCATAATACGCCCGATCTTGCGTGGAGACCCGCACAGGCTGGTGCACTTCTGGGTCAAAGCCATAGCGCACAGTCATGACAGCCTTGGCCCCTGCTTCCAGAAAACGCTCCCGATGCCAGCCACATGTGGAGGCGATGAGATCATAATGCGGCAGGTTCGCCATGAACGGGCTGTTGGGGTAGAGTTCGGCGTCATGGTAAAAGCACATCAGAGGGATGCCCTGCGCCCGGATATGGTTGAGGGTTTCGCTCTGGGCATAGTGCCCGTTGGAAATAAAGACCAGATCAGGGCGGAACAGGTGTACTTCGGCAAGCAAACGCTCATTCCACGCCCGACGAATCAAAGGTAAGATCAGCCGCCGTGCTGCCCGAAGCGCTGCCCCCCCCCACTCCGGGAATAAGCGTTCATCAGCGATTGGACGCGCTACCACTCCTGCCGCCTGAAAGGCCCGCCAAAAGTGAACGCAATCAGAACCGGGCAGGAACGCCCCAACCTGAAGTACCCGAACCCCGGTGGAGGCACGCATCAGATTTCAGCCTGAGCTGTTGGGTGCAGTCAAAACACGGTGGGGGATCATATTCAAATAATCAGCCGCAACGAGGGCATACTTGACCCCCTCAAACTCACCCTGTTGGGCAATTTCCCACTCGCGGGGGTGATGCAAATGTCCATACAAACACACCGTTGGGCGATACCGGGAGATCACATCCACATAGGCAGTGCGTTTGCCGTCGGAGGTGAAGGGTGGATAGTGCATCATCAGGATCATCGGCTGATGTGGGGATTGACGCCGTTTGTGTCCGGCTTCAAGGGCATTCTCCAGACGTACCAACTCGCGGGTGTAGCGATCTTTTTTCTCATCAGACTTGTAGTAGGGATCATGGGGGGCCACATGCCCCATGGCCCCGCACAGGATAACACCGTTCAATTCGAGGCTGTCGCCTTCAAGCAGGTGGAAGCCAAAAGGCTGCGCCAGCGCCCGCGCCTTGCCAATACCATCCCACCAATGATCATGGTTGCCCCGCAGCAGGACTTTCTGGCCCGGCAGCATCGACAACCATGCCAGATCAGGAAGGATGCGCCCCGCACTCTGTGCCCAAGAGATGTCACCGGGGATGAGGATCACATCCTCCGAGGAAACCTGCTCACGCCATGCGTTGGCAATCCGTTCGGTGTGGTTAAGCCATTTTTCGCCAAAACGGGACATGTCCTTCTGTTTTGCGAAGGAGAGATGGGTATCTGCAATGGCCCAGAAATTCACAGAACTGCACTCCATCTAACGCTTAGCCGCCATCTTCATGAAGGAACTGTTCTGCATACTTCAGCAGGCTCTCAATTCGATCTGGGGCGTATTCTTTCGCGTTAAAAAAACGTTCTAAAAGCTCAAGGGGTGTTAACCCTTCTGGTGATTCCCCTAAGCGTGCTCGTGATGTCTGATTTACTTCTTTGATCACAGCTGCAATTGTATGAACTTTGGCTTCATCAAGGGCCTTATGAATCGCATCTTCTTTGATCAGGGGTGAATTTTCTGGGTCTGCCTGAAGGATCACCCGCACCACTGCACCCTGCAGATCACACCCTCGAATGGTGCTGAGGATGCGATCCATGGGGTCTAGATCACCGCGCACATCAACGCGCACGGTCATAAAGGGACGACTGTTGAGCGACCAAAAGCGCCACTGTGTATCGTGCCGGGAAAGATCAACCACACAGAAACCCTTGGGATCACCTTCTTCCCCAAAGTCGATTCGCTCCATGCTGCCACTGTAAACTACGGGAGGTGCGCCTTTTCGTCCTTGAGTCAGATTTTGATGCTTATGTATATGCCCTAAAGCCACATAGTCCCATGCGGAGTCATCCAGCGATCCCAATGGCACCACCGGATCACGCCCAATCGTGACGCCCCGTTCGCTGCCCCACTGTGCCCCCGAAACACTAAAATGGGCGGCCAGAACCCGAGGTGCGTCCGCCGGTTGGGCTGCTGCAGCCCGCCGCGCCAGCCGATCTAGTTCTCCGATCAGGGCATTAAGAAGGAGATCATCCAGTTCGCTGATCGATTTACCATGCAGCTCCTCATCCTTGAGCAGATTCTGGCGCATGGGGTAAGGGGCAGTACCCACAAACACAGATCCCTTTGGGGTGGGCACTTCATACAAATCGTACTCACTGCCAATAAGCACATTGGGCACGTTGAGGGTCTGATAAATCTCAAGGCTGGAAGCGCGCAATTCGTGGGTGGGCATGTCATGGTTGCCCACAAGCATCACCACCGGACAGCGGCTGGCCATGTCCATGATACGGGCTGCAAATTCACGTTGTAAAGTGGGATTGGGCTGCCGATTTTTGAAGGCATCGCCAGCGAACAGCACCAGATCAATGTCTTCGCGGGTGGAGAAACTGACCATCTCATCAAGGCGATCACAGAAATCATAAATACGGCTGTTGATGCCTGCCCGGTCTCGCCCATAGTTTTCCATGCCGAGGTGGAAATCAGCAAAATGAAGCATTCGAACCATAATCGTGTGGGCTGTCTCTTCCCTAGTGAAATACCCTTACTTTACAAAACTCCTGTTCGAGACTATTCTACGACACAGGCTCATATCTGTCACGATTGATTAACGGCATGATCTCGCCAACGTTCAAAATTATCCCTTATGCTCGCCGTTATCGCCGCGCCCTGCTGGATCTGGCCAATGATGGACGCTGCAAACTACACCTCCATCTTGATTGGCACGTCCTTGAGGATTGGATCACCCACCCTAATGTGCCTATTTTTTTGGCGTGGCAAGAACGCGATTTGCTAGGGGTAATCGCGGGATCGATCCCTCAGGCGAATACTGCATGGCTGCGTATGGTTGCACTCAAGGATGAGATACAGCCCCCGACGGTACTCGCGCCCCTGTGGGAAAGCTTGCGCCGATACTACCGTGAAGCCGCTGTGAACGAGATCGGAGTGCTGCTCACAACCCCATGGATCAGTGAGCATCTAGGGATACTGGGGTTTGCATTTCAGGAACATATTGTGACTCTGAATCGGGATCGGTTTGAGCCGCCACCGGCACCCCGGATCGAGATCAACATCCGACACTCGGACTTTCGGGAGGCAGATAAGGCACTTGTAATTGACAACGCCGCTTTTGGCCCCATGTGGCAGATGAACGCTCAGGCGATCCGGCAGGCTGTGCGTGATTCGAGTAGCTTCACCTTTGCTGAACTGGATCAACGCCCAGTGGGTTATCAAATCACCAGTCAGATCGGGCGTACTGCGCATCTCTCCCGACTGGCAGTGCTGCCGGGTCTGCAAGGAAAGGGCATTGGTGGCGCATTGCTGAGTGAGATGATAGGCGACTTCTTGCGGCGGGGGGTGATGCTTTTCAGCGTCAATACGCAGGAGACCAACCTGCAATCACGCCGCCTGTATGAACACTATGGCTTTGAACAGGGCAGTCCCAACATGCCCTACTGGTCGGTTCGCATTTCCTGACGAGGGCATAGATGGCAAAAACGACCGCTCAGAAACCCGATAAATCGCTTTCAGGGGAGTCTTCTAAAAGTGGGCGCAAAACTGGCGCACCCAAGATCGGCACATCTACGCTTGCCCAATCGCTCTCCCATGAAGAACTTCAAGAAGCAGCCCAAAAACTTGCCCCTGACCCCGGCTCAACCTTCCTACTTCACCGCCAGTATGACATCACACAGGACAGGCGGCGCTTGAGGGTCAGTCTACGGGGACACTGGTTGGTGGCACTGGTCACTGTCCTAGTGGCCGTGATCACTGCTGTTCTGGCATATTTTGAGGGTGAGCATCTGATCCGGATCAGCCAAGACGCAAATGCCCGCGCATTGATCACCATTGCTCAGGTGATCAGCCGCCGACACGAGGAAACGCCGCGCCGCCTTAATGATCGTTGGTTTGTAAGTTATCAGTTCACCCTGCCTGATGGTCGAAGTGTCGAAGGTGAAGCGGAGATCAGTGAACATGAATATCTGAACTTCGCCGATGGGGCGCCTGTAATGATCAAATATCTTCCCGAAACACCCATCGACTCGGTTCTGGCTTATCAGGAGATGCACCCTCCTGACTTTGAGTTCCTGATTATCTTGATCGGGCTAGCGATAGGTACAGCACTGGTGGTCATCGGTTACGCCCTTGTAGTAAGTCTGCGCAACCGACGATATGAGCGGCAGGGAGTGATCTTGCGGGGTGAAGTGGTAAGTTGTGAGGGCAAAGATCGAGGCGCAAGTTACTTTGTAACCACTCGTTTTAAGTTTAAAACGCTGGACGGACGTGAGATCGTGCGCGAACTCTCAGAAGAACGCGAAGATCTCCGGCGCTCCGATCTGCCCAAACCCGGCGCATCAATCGCCGTTCTTTATGTCACTGACCGTATGTACAAACTGCTCTAGCCATCTTTGGGGAGGACACCCTGCGATGCTGCACCCTTCCCTCACTCAGGTTTTTCGCTGATCTGCCCTCGCCCTTTAAAGCGCTCATACACTTCGGCCTCGTAACCCAACCGTTTCGGGGCGTACCAGTGCGGTCGCTCCATATCCTCAGGGAGATACTGCTGCTCGACCCACGCCCCGGGATACAAGTGAGGGTATTTGTAGGAATCACTCGGACTCTCGCGCCCATCGTGGCGAGACTGGGCTGCATTACTGGTTGAATCACGGAGATGCAGTGGTACGGGTGCTGTGCCTACTTGTTCCATGTGATTAAGGGCTTTAAAGATCGCGCTAGCAGTGTTGCTTTTAGGTGCGGTGGCGCAGTATAGACAGGCATGGGACAGAAAGTAGTTTCCCTCTGGCATTCCCACACGTTCAAAGGCGTCGGCAAGGGCATTTACAACGACTATCGCGTTGGGGTCTGCCAGCCCAATATCCTCACTGCACAGGATCAGCATCCGGCGGAACAAAAAACGCGGGTCTTCACCAGCGTGGAGCATCTTCGCCATCCAATAGAGCGCTGCGTCGGGGTCAGAACCGCGCATACTCTTGATGAAGGCGCTGATGGTGTCGTAATGTTCATCCTGATCGCGGTCATAACGCACCACTCGCCGCTGAATGCTCTCCGCTGCAATCTCAAGATCAATCATAATCATCCCGTCAGGGCCGGGCGGAGTCGTAAGGGCCGCCAACTCAAGCGCATTAAGGGCACTGCGCGCATCCCCATGTGCAATATCAACCCAATGATGAAGCGCCTCATTGGTGATCTTCAGGTTCAGCGCTCCTAAACCGCGCTCTGAGTCCTTGATCGCTCTTTCAAGCACCGCCCGTACCCCCTCGTCTGGAAGAGTCTCCAAACGAAAGACTCGTGAACGGCTGATCAGAGGGTTAACCAACGAAAAAAAGGGATTCTCTGTGGTTGCACCCACAAGGGTGATCGTACCGCTCTCGATATGGGGGAGAAGCGAATCCTGCTGTGCCTTGTTCCAACGATGAATCTCGTCAATAAACAACACGGTACGCTGGTTGCGCGGACGTGATTCCGCCGCCTCAACAACCTCGCGTAGTTCTTTAATCCCATCTAGGACTGCGTTCAGGGTCACAAAATGGGCTTTGGTCTCATGGGCAATGATATTAGCGAGGGTAGTCTTTCCACTTCCCGGAGGGCCCCAAAGCAGGATCGAAGTGAGTCGATCCGCCTCGATAGCCCGGCGAAGAAGCCTGCCTTCGCCAATAATATGGCTTTGTCCAACAAATTCCTCAAAGTGGCGAGGGCGCATCCGATCCGCCAACGGTTCTTTCGGGGGGCGTTTTTCGCCCGCGCTGCTGGCAGCACTGAACAAATCATCGTCATATTGGCTCTGATTTTTGCGGCGCTTGCCGGGGGCATTAGAGGTCATAGTGAGGCACCTTTGTCCCTGATGGTGTGGGGATTATTATACCTCAAAGGCTTCTAAAAACAAATGTTCAAATAAGCATATCAGATCAAGTCAAGGGTGAGAAATTGGGGACAGGGGCAATGATCTCACTGGTGATGGCACCATCTCGGATGGTCAATTTACCCACCGTGGGCAGCCTGCCAACGTCCCTTTGAAATCTGCCTATTGGGATCAGGGTAGATGAATTTACAGCGTTATCCTAAAAGATTGACCTGCTATTTTCAATCTTACCCTCATCCCCCTACGCCCACGAC
>JACSRJ010000333.1 GCA_014879835.1 Anaerolinea sp. | reverse complement strand
CTTAACCGAAGTCTCTTCCGCCTTCAATCCCTTTCCCCTCGCTCATCCGTTCAGTGTTGGGTCGCTAGAACACCTGCAAATCAAGATAAGGTTGTAACAGGACAATAGAAGCGAAGTGTGCCACAATTATGTCGGTTCCCATTCAACAATACTGTGCCCAGACCGTGCAGCCCCTGATGGGCGCAGCAGTAATTACCTCAAGGAAAATGTGTTATGGATGTTTTTGCATTACGGGATCAATTGACCGAAGACTATGCTACCTATGCCAGTAGTTTTATCCAGATTCGGGATCCACGCATCTATCGTGATGTGCGCCACAGCCTCAATGAGGGCATCTTCTGGCCCAATCCCCTCATTCAACTCAACCCTAGTTTTGCCAGTGGCGGAACTGTACAAGAACTGGTGGCAGAAGGTATGCTGCATCCTGAGTGCAGCCGTATTTTCCTGAAGAATAAACAGTCTGGCGGGCAAACGCTGCGTCTTCATCATCATCAGCGTCAGGCGATTGAGATTGCTCACCAAGGTTATAACTATATTCTGACGACGGGTACTGGTTCTGGTAAAAGTCTTGCGTACATCATACCCATCGTGGATCATGTGCTGCGCCGGGGGAGTGGTAAAGGCATTCAGGCAATTATTGTTTACCCCATGAACGCCTTGGCGAACAGTCAGGTGGGTGAACTGCACAAATTCCTGAATGAAGGCTATCCGCAAGGGCAAGCGCCGGTGACCTTTGCTCGATACACCGGACAGGAAGATGAGGCTGAGCGTCGCCAGATCATCACACATCCACCGGATATTCTACTGACCAACTATGTCATGCTCGAACTCATCATGACACGCCCCCGCGAACGTCAGTTAATCGAACGGGCAAAGGGGCTGCGCTTTCTGGTGATGGATGAACTGCACACCTATCGCGGCCGTCAGGGGGCAGATGTTGCACTACTGGTGAGGCGCGTGCGGGACCGTTTGGCAGCACCTGAACAAAAATTACTAATTGTGGGTACATCAGCGACCTTGGCGGGCGAAGGCACACACAGCGAACAGCAGGCACAGGTTGCAAGAGTTGGCACCCAGATATTTGGCGCACAGGTTCGACCTGAACACGTAATTGGTGAGACTCTACGTCGGGCTACACCGGGAGAAATAAACGTCGAGGTACTGCGACAGGCAGTGGCACAGGCTGACAATCTGCTCTCGCCCACAGCCTACACCGAATTTGTGTCCCATCCACTCTCAGCGTGGATTGAAAGAACTTTTGGCTTGCAGGAAAAAGAGGGACGGTTAGCGCGACAGGAACCCCGCAGCATAAAAGATGCCGCTCTTGACCTAGCACACGAAATCAGTGTGGATACGGCAACCTGCGAAAAGGTCATCAAGAAATGGCTGCTCGCGGGCTACCAGTGTGAACCTAATCCAGATACAGGCTTCCCCCCTTTCGCTTTTCGACTCCACCAATTTATCAGCCCCGGCAACACAGTCTACGCAACCATTGAACTAGAGGAGACGCGCCGCATCACGCTTAATGGACAGCGATATGTGCCCGGTGAACGTAACAAGGTGTTATTCCCTCTTTGTTTCTGCCGCGAATGTGGGCAAGAGTACTACACGGTGCGAATCACAATGGGTGCGGATAATCAGCCGCGCCGTTTGATGCCTCGTGAATTCAATGATCGCCTTCCAGACCAAGGCAGTGAAGCGGGTTATCTATATATCGGTTCCCACAAACCATGGCCCCAAGCACATGATGAACTTATCGAAGGGGACTACCTGCCTGATGACTGGCTAGAGGAGCGCAATGGAACCCGGCGCGTTCGTTCGCACCGACGCGAAAAATTGCCTCGTCATATGCGTATCGTTCCCTCCGGGGATGAGGATGCACAGGGGCAGGAGTGCGTCTATATTTCGTCCCCTTTTATGTTTTGTCTTAACTGCGGCGTCTCCTATGCTGCTCGCCAAAGCGATTTTGGCAAACTGGCAACATTGAGTTCTGAGGGCCGCAGCAGTGCCACGACTCTACTCAGTTTGTCCACAATCCGTTCGCTAAGAATCAGTGACCTGCCACAGCACGCGCAGAAATTATTGAGCTTTACTGACAATCGGCAGGATGCTTCTTTGCAAGCCGGGCACTTCAATGATTTCATTGAAGTCAGCTTGTTACGTGGGGCGATTTATCGGGCCGTTGAGCAAGCGGGCAGTACTGGGCTAACGCATGAGATGATCGCTGAAAAGGTCTTTGAGGCACTGAATCTCCCTCTCAATCTGTATGCCAGTGATCCGGGTGTGCGTTTTCAGGCCCTTCAAGATACCCAGCGCGCATTACGACAAGTACTGGGTTATCGCATTTATCGTGACTTGCGCCGCGGTTGGCGTATCGCGCTGCCCAATCTAGAACAGTGTGGGTTGTTGGAGATTGGTTACGCTGATCTGGATGCAGTCTGCGCTGCCGAGGATGTTTGGGCAGGTGGACATCCGGCGCTGGTAAGCGTATCTCCTCAAACCCGCGTGAAGATCGCCAAAACACTATTGGACTATATGCGCCGTGAACTGGCGATCAAGGTAGATTATCTGGAAAGTGGGTATCAGGAACGCATCCAGCAGCTTAGCAGTCAACGGTTAGTCGATCCTTGGGCAATAGATGAAGATGAACGCATGGAATATGCCTCAACCTTGATTCCGCGCTCATCGAATGGTGATGATGCGCGGGGCAATTACACCTATGTTTCAGCCCGTGGTGGTTTTGGTATCTATTTACGTCGTCCGGGAACACTGGCTGACTATGATACACGGGCTTCTGGGAAACTAGGGCTGGATGATACCGCCCTCATCATCCGCCAACTGCTGGAAGGATTGCGAGTTGCTGGGTTGGTGGAGATCACCCGTGATCCAAGAGACCAGACTGATGTTCCCGGCTATCAACTGGTGGCGTCAGCAATGCGCTGGTATGCGGGATCCGGTGAAAGGACATTTCACGACCCCATTCGAGTACCCAACGAATCACAGGAAGGCGGGCGTCCTAACGCTTTTTTTGTGGAATTCTATCGGAGTATCGCGCAATCACTGGTTGGATTGGAAGCACATGAACATACTGCTCAAGTTCCCTACGAAGAGCGTGAAAAACGCGAGCAGCAGTTTCGCAGTGGTGAACTGCCAATCCTGTACTGCTCACCCACGATGGAACTGGGAGTAGACATCGCCGAACTGAATGTGGTTAATCTGCGAAATGTACCTCCCACACCCGCCAATTATGCTCAGCGTAGTGGACGGGCAGGGCGTAGTGGGCAGCCTGCACTTGTATTCACTTACTGCTCCAGCGGAAGCCCACACGACCAGTATTTTTTCAAACGCCCAGAGCGCATGGTTGCGGGAGCAGTTACGCCGCCACGCCTCGATCTAAACAACGAAGAACTGCTAAAAGCGCACATTCATGCCATCTGGCTTGCAGAAACGGGCATTGACCTCAAGGACACCCTGAAAGAGATTCTAGACATGAACGGGGATCCGCCTGCATTGACCCTTCTGCCTGACATTCGTCAGCAGGCAGAATCGGTGACAGCACGGCAGTCCGCCCGCCAGCGTGCAGAGCAAGTGTTGAAGAGCATCGAAGACTTGACCGATCCTGACGGGCTGTTGGAAGTCACTATGCAGAACATCAGCCGCGCCTTTGATGACACTTGTGATCGCTGGCGAGGACTGTATTGGTCGGCACTGAAGCAGGTCAAAGCTCAAGAAGACATCCGCCGTGACCCAACTCGCCAGCAGGCAGACAAGCACCAAGCCGAACGTCTGCGCCGTGAAGCCCTGTCACAAATTGATCTGCTCACTGAAGTCAACAGCCTCGCGCAGTCAGACTTTTACAGCTACCGTTACTTCGCTACTGAGGGCTTTCTGCCCGGATACAGCTTTCCACGCCTGCCTCTGTCGGCATTTATCCCTGCTAGAAAGGCAAATCAGCGGGATAACTTCCTGTCGCGCCCGCGTTTTCTTGCGATTTCAGAGTTTGGCCCCCGTGCCATCATTTATCACGAAGGGTCACGCTATCTGATCAATCAAGTCATCATGCCCGTGACCGAAGATGGAGACGGACCACTCACAACCCAGATCAAGCAGTGTGGTAATTGTGGTTATGTTCATCCAGTCAAACCGGGTATGAGTTTCGATTTGTGCCAACGATGTCGAATGCCACTTGATCCGCCCTTGCAATCGCTGCTGCGCCTGCAAAATGTGGTCACCCGACGGCGTGACCGTATCAATGCTGACGAAGAAGAGCGTCTGCGTCTGGGGTACGAGATTCGCACAGGATTGCGTTTTAGTGAACGCGATGGGATGCCCGATATTCGCACTGCATTGGTTCGACAGGGCGATCAGGAACTGGTGCGTTTAACCTATGCCCAAACGGCTACCTTATGGCGCATTAACCTCGGTTGGACGCGGCGCAAGAATCAGCAGCAGTATGGCTTTGTGCTGGACATCGAACGCGGTTACTGGGGACGCAGTGAGCAAAATGAGGACGATCCTGAAGACCCCATGTCGGAACGGACACGACGGGTTATTCCTTACGTTGAGGATAATCGCAACTGTCTGTTGATGGAGCCTTTGTTGAAGCTGAAAATTGAGGAGATGGCGTCATTACAGGCGGCGCTCAAACGGGCCATTGAAACCGTATTCCAGTTGGAAGACAATGAATTAGCGGCTGAACCACTACCGGATCAGGACAATCGGCAGATGCTGCTGTTCTACGAGGCAGCAGAAGGCGGTACCGGGGTGCTGCGTCAGATGGTAGAGGATCCTTCAATCTTAGCCCTCGTTTCCAAAGAGGCGCTGCGAATCTGCCACTTCAACCCCGATACCCTTGAGGACTTACGACATGCCCCACGCGCACAAGAGGACTGTGAAGCTGCCTGTTATGACTGCCTATTGAGTTATGGTAACCAGCGAGAACACCCGATTCTGGATCGCCAGACTATCCGTGAGGTATTGGGAATGCTGACAGATGCCAAAGTGCTGATGAGCCCTCTCAGTACGACACGAGACTCGCATCTTGAAACCTTGCTCAATCTGTGCGAGTCCGAGTTGGAGCGAGAATGGGTGCTAAACTTACACGAACGAGGACTGCGGCTGCCCGACTCAGCTCAGGTCTATATGGAAGACTGTCAAACCCGTCCAGATTTTGTCTATAACAGTGGTGGGGGTTACGCGGCGATCTATGTGGATGGGTCGCATCACGACTATCCCCAGCGCCAAGAGCGCGACCGCCAACAATCGGAATGTATGGAGGATTATGGCTACCGGGTTATTCGTTTTGGCTACCGAGATGATTGGGATGTGATTCTGGGGCGGAACAAACATATTTTTGGAGGTGGGGCTTGAGCTTTACAGTCGGATCGCTGGTCAGGGTACGCGGGCGTGAATGGGTGGTACTGCCCGAATCGACAGATGAGCTGGTGCGGGTGCGTCCACTGGGGGGTACGGACGATGAAGTCACGGGTATTTTTACCCTGTTGGAGACCATCGAACCGGCTCAATTTGCCCTCCCTGATCCAGAGCAAACTGGCGATTATCGTTCGGCGCGACTGCTGCGGGCGGCGGTGCGTTTAGGCTTCCGTGCCAGCGCGGGTCCGTTTCGCTCGTTTGCCCGTATCAACGTCGAACCGCGTCCCTACCAACTGGTGCCGCTGCTGATGGCGCTCAAGCAAGACCCGGTACGTCTGTTGATTGCCGATGATGTCGGGATCGGTAAAACGGTTGAGGCGCTGCTGGTCGCTCGTGAACTGTTAGATCGTGGGGAAATTGACCGGCTGGCGGTGTTGTGCCCACCACAATTAGCGGAGCAGTGGCAAACCGAACTGCGCGAGAAGTTCTATATCGAAGCCGAGTTGGTACTCTCCAGCTCCGCCACCCGCCTAGAACGCCACCTACGGATGGGCGAGTCACTCTTTGAACACCACCCGTTTGTGGTCGTTTCGACCGACTTCATCAAGTCGGAGCGGCGGCGTAATGAGTTTTTACGCACCGCGCCTCATTTCATCATCGTGGATGAAGCCCATACTGTTGCCCATACCACTGACAAGCGTGGGGGAAAACATCAGCGCTATGAACTGGTGACAGCATTGGCCGAAGATCCCAACCGACATCTGGTGCTGGTCACGGCGACACCGCATAGTGGTAATGAAGAAGCTTTTCGCTCACTCTTGGCAATGCTCAATTCGGAGTTCGCCAATCTGCCTGATGATCTGACTGGCTCCGAAAACGAGACTCTTCGCCGCGAACTTGCCCGCTACTTCGTGCAGCGGCGACGTGGTGACATCCGCGCTTATATGGATGCAGTTACCCCCTTCCCAGAACGCGATGCCGCCGAAGAGACCTACAAGCTCACGGATGCCTATAAGCGTCTGTTTGACCGCGTTCTGAACTATGCACGGGAGACGGTTCTGCAACCGGGTGAAGGCTATCGACAGCGGGTGCGCTGGTGGTCGGCGCTGGCGCTCCTACGTTCGCTGGCATCCAGTCCCGCCGCTGCCGCTGCCACGCTTCGCAGCCGTGCTGCGACCACTGAGGCAGACAACGAAATCGATGTGGACGACATCGGACGACGCACGGTGCTGGATCTGATGAACGATGAAACCGCCGAAGGCATGGATGTCATTCCCGGCAGCGACATTGGCGAACTGGCAGGAGATGCCAACAATCACCGCCGTCGCCTGCTCGATATGGCCAAAGCAGCTGATGCGCTTCAGGGGGAAGCCGACAGTAAGCTGGCTCGACTCGTTGCCATTGTCAAAGACCTGCTGCGCGAAGGGTATAACCCGATTGTCTTCTGCCGCTTTATCCCAACGGTAGAGTATTTGACTGAAGCCTTGCGCCGGGCGATACGGAGTGTGGAAGTTGCCGGAGTAACCGGTTTATTGCCTCCGTCCGAGCGCGAAGAACGGGTGGCACAGTTGAGTCAGGCAGCGAAGCGTATATTGGTCTGCACGGACTGCCTGAGCGAAGGCATCAACCTGCAAGCTGGCTTTGATGCTGTCATCCATTTTGACCTGTCCTGGAATCCCACCCGGCATGAACAGCGCGAAGGGCGCGTGGATCGTTATGGACAGCCCAACCAGCGCATCAAGGTTGTGACCTACTATGGCATTGACAACCAGATTGACGGCATCGTGCTGGACGTGCTGCTGCGGAAGCACAAAACGATCCGAAACTCACTCGGAATTTCTGTTCCCGTCCCCGGTAACAGCGAGGATGTGGTTGAGGCAATTTTTGAAGGGCTGCTGCTGCGCGAGAATGCCAACTTCAGTCAGACGACCCTGCCCGGATTCGAGGAGTATATGCGTCCGCGCCAGATGGAACTCGACTTCCAATGGGAGGCATCTGCAGAGCGAGAAAAGCGTTCGCGTACCATGTTCGCACAGCAAGCCATACGTGTTGATGAGGTTTCTGCTGAACTGAGTGCTGCCCGCGAAGCCATCGGGTCAGGGATTGATGTGGCCGCATTTATGAAGGATACCGTGCAAATGCATCGTGGGACTGTGTCCGAGAATGGCGTGGTAGGGTTCGATTTGACCGAAACACCACGAGGGCTGCGCGATATGCTTCGGGTAGAGCAGTTCCGTGCCCGTTTTGAACTACCTGTAAAAGACGGACAGCTCTATCTGACCCGGACTCACCCACTCGTAGAGTCGCTGGCGGCATATGTGATGAATACGGCATTGGATACTGCTAGAGTGGATGATGATCTACCCCATGCCCGCCGTGCTGGGACGATACGCACAAGTGCAGTTCAGCGTCGGACGACCCTGCTGCTGGTGCGCTTCCGTTACCATCTTATCACCCGCACACAAAACGAGGAACGCCAACTGCTTGCAGAAGATAGCCTAACGCTTGCTTTTGAGGGTTCACCTGAAAGCGCCGTATGGCTGGATACCGAAACGGCTGAAGCACTATTGCTAGCCGAACCGGACGAAAACGTTCACCCCCAGCAGGCAACGGAGTTTGTGGGGCGTGTGATCGAAGGGTTTGAACACCTCGCCCCTACGCTCAATGAGATTGCCCAGCGGCGCGGTGAAGATCTGCTGGCGGCGCATGTGCGGGTGCGTGAGGCGGCTTATCGACGTGGTGAGCGCCGCCCGCAGCATCGGGTCGAAGCCCAGCTTCCGCCGGATGTGCTGGGGATCTATGTGTTCCTGCCGGCGATGAGGAAATGAGGTATGGAAGATAAAACCAAGGTGGAAACGCTTCGAGAAATCATCCAATCTGTGGCGGATGAGCGTCCCGACTTCTTCAAGATCAAAGGGGAAGGAGCAGGCAACCTCGATACAAACAACTTTATTGCCGAGGTTCGTCAACGTGCGAAGCGTGTTTTCGGAAAGGATTTTTCGGAGCGACGGATCTGTGGCGAAACCGCGAGCGCAGTCGATTTTTACTTCGAGGACGAGGCAACTATCGTTGAAATCGCCTTGGGGTTGGGATTGCCTAACTCTGAATATGAAAAAGATATACTCAAAGCGCTCCTCGCTCAAGAAACGTATGCTGTCGAGCGTCTGGTTCTGGTTGGAAAACCCGGTGCCCTTAAACAATGCGCCCAACCGGGCAGAACGGCGATCCGGGGCTGGGCTTTTCGTCATCACAAACTGATTGTGGACGTGTACGAGATCATAAATAATCACCCTGTAACTCAAAAATAGTGAGCTGAATGAAAAACGCCTATGACCGCACGTAACCACACCTTCACCACCATCCGCACGGAAGGCGCACTGCTGCCCGCCGATCTACTGCAACGGATCAGCGAGGGCGCGACCCTTGATGGGTTAACCCCAGAGAGTTACCACCGCCCCGGCGAGAAGCTGAACGAAGCGATCAACCGCTCATGGAATGCCCTTCAGGGTGCATGGGTAAGTTTCCGGGCTGCACAGGATCGTTTACCCTCAGGTGATTTGGGCACCAGCCTCACCCGCGAACGGTGGCTGCTGCCCTTGTTCCGTGAACTGGAATATGGGCGTTTGCAGACGGCGGCAGCAGTTGAGATTGACGGGCGCAGTTACCCCATTTCGCACGGGTGGGAACAAGTGCCAGTGCATCTGGTGAGCTACAAGCTGGATCTTGATAAGCGCACCCCCGGCGCGGCAGGTGCATCATCCGCCAGCCCTCACAGCCTGCTGCAAGTCTTCCTCAATCGGAGCGAACACAACCTGTGGGGCTTCCTCAGCAATGGCTATAAGCTGCGGATTCTGCGCGATAACGCTAGTCTGACACGGCAGGCATACGTCGAATTCGACCTTGAAGCCATGATGGAAGGCGAGGTCTACAGCGACTTTGTGCTGCTCTGGCTGCTGTGCCACCAATCCCGTGTGGAAGGCGAGCGCCTATCCAACTGCTGGCTGGAAAAGTGGATGAAGGTCGCGGAGGATCAAGGCACGCGCGCCCTTGATCAGCTCCGTGACGGGGTGGAAGCGGCGATCACGGCGCTAGGGACAGGTTTTCTCGAATATCCTGCCAATCATCAACTGCGCGACAAACTCACCAGCGGCACGCTTAACCCTCAAGACTACTATCGCCAACTGCTGCGGATGGTCTATCGTCTGCTGTTCCTATTTGTGGCAGAAGACCGTGAACTGTTACTGAATCCCGCTGCGGATGTTGCCGCCCGCGAACGCTACATCCACTACTATTCCACCCAGCGACTACGGCACATGGCGGAGACGTTCAAAGGTACACGTCATCCCGACTTATTTGAGGGACTGCGGCTGGTGATGCGGCTGCTCAGTGGAGAAAGCCCTCATCCTAAATCCTTCTCCCAAGGGGAGAAGGACTTACTTCGGCGTGGCACAAAAGATGCAGAACGATTCGAAAAAATCGCATCTGAGACAATGGTGCAGATCAGTCGTGAATTACGTCAGCGGCAAACACCAAGCGAAGAAATCATGTGGGAGGTACTCCGTAATCACCGCTTGAATAATCTGAAATTCCGCCGTCAGCATCCTGTTGCTGATACACAATACGTGGTCGATTTCTTGTGCTACGAGGCAAAACTTGTTCTGGAGATTGATGGTGGTATTCATAATCAACAACAAATAGCTGATGCAAAACGCCAAATAGAGATTGAAGCGCTTGGTTATCGCATTATTCGTTTTACGAATGATGATGTTCACAATGATTTGCAGTGGGTTCTCGCAACCATTGCCCATGCAGCACAACTCCCCTCTACCCTTGGGAGAGGGGCAGGGGGTGAGGGCTTAGGACTCGTGCCGCTGGGTTCGTTCCTGTTCAGTGATCGGGCTGTGACGGATGTCATCGGCTGCCAGCTTGCCAACAGCCATCTGCTGGATGCCATTCGCGCATTGTCCCTCACTTATGACCAGCGCGCTCAGGTCTATCGCACGGTAGATTACAAGAACCTCGGCTCGGATGAGTTGGGCAGTATCTTCGAGAGTTTGCTGGAACTGCACCCACAGATCAACGTCCCGGCGCGGCGCTTTGCGCTCTCCACCGCCGCAGGCAATGAACGCAAAACCACCGGCAGCTACTACACCCCGGAATCGCTCGTCCATGCCCTGCTGGATTCCGCGCTCAACCCGGTGCTGGCTGAAGCCACCCAAAAGGGTGAGGCAGCCATCCTTGATCTGAAAATCTGCGACCCCGCCTGCGGCAGCGGACACTTTCTGATAGCCGCCGCCAACCGCATGGCAAAAGCGCTGGCGACCGTGCGCACGGGTGAAGAAGAACCCCCGCCCGCCGCCATTCAGGAGGCAAAACGCGACATCATCAGCCACTGCATCTACGGCGTGGACATCAACCCGATGGCGGTGGAACTGTGCAAGGTCAACCTGTGGATGGAGGCGCTGGAACCGGGCAAGCCGCTCAACTT
>JACSRJ010000171.1 GCA_014879835.1 Anaerolinea sp. | reverse complement strand
GCCCCTTTCGATAAATAGAGGGCAAATAGGTTCAATTTGCATAAATCCCACCCTTTTCAAACGGTCTCTCAGAAAACCACAATGGGGGTGACCCCAATTCCATCGGGCAGAATGATAGCCGCCTTAGCCCTACGCTTTTGTACTATTCCGCTTTAACAGCACCTCCTGTATAATTTTGATGTTCCCCGCGTAGTGCGTAAGGTAGGGTTTGTTTTGGTAGCAGTCACAAGGTCGCGGTTGGAAAGAGAGACCCATGAGCGCAAAAATCCCTAAAATGTCATTTAACCGAGGTGTAAAGGAAGAACACAGCCGGATGCTGCGCTATGAACTACTGGTGCAATGGGCATCTGAGCAGTGGGAACTGCTCTACCCCGGTAAGCCTTTTTTATCATTGTGGGCTTCAGAGAATGTGGGCAACAATCGCGCCCGCTCCCGGATCAAACCGGGGCGCAAACTGCGGGGCAAGGTGCGTTTTGAAGGCGCGGAAACCTTAGACTGCCCCTATGTTGTGCCCATCAGTGATTACCGTCTGCCGGGAAATGCACCTGTTCTGGATGAATCCGTAGGGGCGTGGCATTTTAAATTCACTCAGGAAGGCGAAAACTTCGGGGTGATCTTCGCCAGTTCATACTATGAAGACGGCGATAAGTGTATTGTAGCAGTCGCGCTGATCCCGGATGAAAAAGAGAAGCTCGCCGTTTGGGCCCATTACGAGACCCTCAGCAATCAGGCTTCACGCTATCTGGAACGCAGTCAGCGCGTGTATATCATTGGCGGCGAATCGGGGTCGTTTAAGCCCACCGTTGATTGGGATCAGGTGATCCTGCCTGATGCCCTCAAGGCCGATCTGCGTGGTGATATGGAGGCCTTCTTTAATCAGGGGGTAGGCATCTATAAGCAGTTGAACCTCGCGCCCTTCCGAAAACTACTGTTGGTAGGCCCACCGGGGACGGGCAAAACCACTTTGTGCGCGGCGCTGGCAAAGTTAGCGCTGGCCCAAAAACGGGTGGTTGTTTACGTCTCTGGCGCGGATGATGACGGTGCGACTTTCCGTAAGATTCACCATGCGCTCAATGTGGTGACCGAGGCACGCCATCCAGTACTGCTGATCGTTGAAGAAATTGATGTATACCTTCGTAAAGAAGACAAGGCGCAGATTCTCAACGTGCTTGACGGCCTCGAATCACCCAACAACCCTAAAGGGGCGCTGCTGGTTGCAACCACCAACTACCCTGAAGTGATCGATGAACGCATCGCCAAGCGGCCGGGGCGGGTGGATCGGATCATTCACATCCCCACCATTCAGGACAGTGATCAGGCTGGGTTGATGCTCAAACGTTACATGGGCCCCCAGTGGCAGCATGATCACCAGATGGTGGTGAATGAATTGATCGGGCAGACGGGTGCCTTTGTACGGGAGATCGCTCTGTATGCGCGAATGCTGGCAGCCCATAACCAAGAGACCGAGGTCACCTTGGAGGTACTCAAGCAGTCGATCCTGAGCCTGACCTCCCAGTTGGCGACGGGGTATGATCTGCGGCCTAAGCGCGAGATGGGTTTTGGGGGTGCTCTTGTGAAACGGAAAAACGGGGCGGAAGGTCCCGATTAAGCCCCCGTTCTGATGAACGATGAACGCACGGTGCTGGCTGCTTTCGCCTTGACCCCGGGGATCGGAGTCAAGGCTGTTGAAAGCCTGCGCCAGCATTTTGGCAGTTTGAGCGCAGCACTTACGGTCCCCCCTAAGACCTTGCTTGGGGTTTCTGGGATCGGCAACGTGCTGGCAGGGCGTATCGCCCAGATCGACCCCCAACAGACCGCATCGCGGATGGCGCATTTTCAAGCGCAGGGGGTGCAGATCACGCTCTGGGGGGATGCGGATTATCCCCCTGCTTTTATCCCCCTCAAAGACAAACCGCTCATCCTCTTTATGGTCGGCACCCTGACCGATTCGGAACGGAGCGCTCACAAAACCATTGCGATCATCGGCACCCGTGAACCGAGCGAGCACAGCCGTCGCCGTGCCAGCGCTTGGGCAAACGCTTTTTCTCAGGCTGGCTGGACGGTCATCAGTGGGCTGGCACGGGGTATTGATCGGGCTGCTCATGAGGGTGCGTTGAAGGGGGGGGGACGCACCATCGCGGTATTGGGATCAGGGGTCAAAAGCGTCTACCCGCCGGAACATTTGCCACTAGCAGAACAGATCAGCGAACAGGGTGCGCTCATGTGTGAGGTGCAGCCTTATGCTTTCCCCGCCCGTGAAAATCTCGTTTTTCGCAACCGCCTGATCGTGGGTTTGAGCCATGCGGTGATCGTGATCGAGGCGGGTTCCAACAGCGGCGCACTCCACGCGGCACGCCGGGCGCATGAGTATCAAATCCCCGTATTTGCACACTTCAACAGTCGGGGGAATCAGATGATCTTGGAGCAGTTTGCCCATCAATTACCCCCATCACCCCATCTGTTGATCGATCAACTGACTCGATAAAGGAGACGCTCATGACCGACTCAGATCATTCGCCTGAACTTCGGGTCTTGATCGTGGCCGGCAACCCCCTTGCCCAAATCGGATTGGGCACAATGCTCAACCGGGTAGGGGGAGTTGCCGTTATTGGACAAGTCTCACCGGGCGCTGATTTAAGCGCGGAGATAGAGTCCCGTTCGCCGGAGGTGATCATTTGGGATTTGGAGAGCAGTGCGGCTTTGGAGCAGATTGGGGCTGTGACCGGCAGCGCGCCCATCCTTGCTCTTGTGCCTGACACCAACAGCGCAGCCGAGGCATGGAGTGCTGGCGCAAGAGGTGTCCTGCCTCGAAGCGCCGCCGCAGAGATGATCACTGCTGCCACCGCCGCTGTGAGTCAGGGGTTGGCGGTTTTTGATCCAACGCTGGCCTCGGCCCTGTTTCCAGCGCGGGTGGATACACTCGCCGAAGAACTGACCGGACGTGAGCGCGAGGTCTTGGGTTTGGTGGCTGAAGGGCTGCCCAACAAAGTGATCGCAGCCCGCTTGGGAATCAGTGAGAACACGGTCAAATACCATGTGAACGCGATCATGAGTAAATTGGGTGTACAAAGTCGCACCGAGGCAGTGGTGAAAGCGGTACGAATGGGCTTTTTGCTCTTGTGAAACAGGGCGGTTCCTAATGAGGGGGTATTTTGCACTGTCCGTGTAGACCGGGACACACCCCAAAGCGACCGGACATTTTGTCCTTTGTGACCATGATACACTGACTCCAGATCAGTTGTTCAACCAAGGATAAATGCCACAATGCCAACAAAAACGGTGCTGTTCATTCACGGACTGTTCATGACCTACCACTGCTGGGATCAATGGGTGGAGCGCTATCAGGCGAAGGGGTATACCTGTGTAGCAGTTCCTTACCCCCAACGGGACAAATCCCCAGCAGAAATTCAGAAGGCACACCCTGACCCCAACCTGCCTAAAGTGACCTTTGAGGGCGTTTTGGATCACCTGATCAAGACCATTCAGGGGTTGACTGAACCGCCGATCATCATTGGGCACTCGTTTGGGGGCTTGTTCACCCAACTGTTGATCAATCGAGGGTTTGGGATGGCAGGGGTGGCAGTTGATTCTGCACCGCCACAAGGACTGCTCTCAACCAAGTTTTCGTTCTTGTGGGGCAACCGTGGTCTGCTTAACCCGCTGAACCGTTCCTCACGTCCCTATCGAATGTCTTTTGGCGCTTTCCAGTACGCCTTTGTAAATGGAATGCCGGAAGCGGAACAGCGCAAAATATATGAAGAACAGGCAGTGCCGGAATCACTGCGTATTCCTCGTGGAGCGCTCTCTTCCCCCAATGCTCGGATCGACTACCGCAAACCCCACCCGCCCTTGCTGTTGATCGCTGGATCAAACGATCACATTGTGCCTGCTTCGCTCAACAAGGCGAATTTCAAGCGGTATCAGGAATCAGACTCGGTGACTGAACTGAAGGAATTCCCCGGCCGGAATCACTTTGGCATTGGTCAAAAGGGGTGGGAGGAACTAGCGGATTACGCCCTCGAATGGGCGGGGCGGTTTTGATGCGCCCACAGATTGCCCACTCCCCCTACTCAAAGGTTTTGCCTTTGGTATGACGTAAATACCATGCCGCAGCTTCAGTACGGTTGGTCACATGGAGCTTTTCGTAAACGTTCTTGAGGTGGAAACGCACCGTGTTTTCACTTACCGAGAGGGTTGAGGCAATTTCAGGGTTGGTCATCCCTTTGGCCACAAACGAGAGCATCTCCTCCTCGCGGGGTGAGAGGGGCGCTTCCGGTGGGGGTGGGGCAGTACGCTGAGTGGCAAGCCAGCGCTGCGCCGCATGAGGAAACACCAACCGTCCACTGGCAACCTGTCGGATGGCTTCGACAGTTTGGGTGGGCGATTCGGTCTTGAGGGCAAAACCCTCTGCTGATAGTTCCAGTGCCGATTGGATGCTCTCGCCATCACTGAAGGCCGTCAACACAAGCACCTTGACTGGAATCGCCCGTTTGCGGATCTCAGCAAGGGCGAGCAGCCCGTGAAAGGGCATTTGAAGATCCAGCACCACCACATCTGTCGGGTGCTCTTCGAGCAAACGGAGCAGTTCATCACCGTTGTTGGCAGTCGCCACCACCTGAAGATCGGGCATTCCGTCAATCAGGTTACGCAGCCCCTCCAACACCAGTGCATGATCATCAGCCAGAATCACTCGAACGCGGTCAGGCATGGTTCCTCATCTTCCCGTTTAGGGTAGGCGGGGACTTTGACGGTGATTCGAGTGCCCTTACCGGGGCTGCTCATGAGGGTGAAAACACCTCCCAACAATTTGACCCGATCTCGCATTCCGCGCAGCCCAATATGCTCCTCCCGCTCCGTTGCCAAAGGCCCTTCCAACGGCGGCGGTTGAAAGCCCTTACCCTGATCGGAGACCTGAAGACAGATGAACCCCCCTTCGTTCCAGAGACTCACCTGCTGGCGAACGACCCCTGCGTGACGATAAGCGTTGGAGAGTGCTTCCTGTAAGATGCGGTACAGGGCAATTTTCACGGGCAGGGGCGGGTTATCGGTGCTGATGTCCATCTTCAGTTCAACGGTGCTGTTGGTGCGCTCTTCGTGCTGGATCACCAGCCCTTGCACCATCGAGGTGATCGAGCGGCGCTGGAATTCCGGTGGGCGAAAGGTGCCCAAAAAGGAACGTATCTCTTGTAGCGATTCCTCAACCAGACTGGTAACGCGGTTCACGGTAGGCAGTAGATCAGGGGTGGTGGGCTGCCCTTCCATTTGATACTGCATCCGGGTAAGCAGCGAAAGGGCCGCAAATAAATATTGGACGGGCCCGTCATGAATATCGAGTACAATGCGGCTTAATTCTTCTTCCGTCACCGCGAGTAAGCGCCGCGACGCCAGATCGCTTTCGTCGTTGCCCATGATCGCGGTTCCTCCCACATCTCCAACCCTACCCGGTTGAGTAGGAAGCCCTACCCGTTGCGTACCCATAAAAAACTATCCAATGATGTAATTGAAAACCTATCCGGCGCAATTGTACTATTTTTCTCAAGTCGAGGGAACCCAATCGCCATTAGAGATGCAGGAGGAAATAGGCTTATGGTTGCGCAAGAGTTTACTCAGGAATGCCAAATTTTAAAACCAGAAACGCACGATACCAGCATGGTACTAACCCCGGAAGCGCTTCGGTTTATCGTAGCCCTTCAACGTCGCTTTAACCCCACCCGTGAGGCCTTGCTGCGCAGTCGAGTGGAACGCCAGATCCGTCTTGATGCGGGGGAGAAGCCTGCTTTTTTAAGCCAGACCGAAACGATCCGCAAGGGCCAGTGGAAAGTCGCCCCCACCCCCATTGACCTCTTAGACCGTCGGGTGGAAATTACGGGCCCCACCGAACGCAAAATGATGATCAACGCGCTCAATTCTGGGGCAAAGGTGTTCATGGCAGACTTTGAGGATGCCCTTTCACCTACGTGGTACAACGTGATTCAAGGGCAGATCAACTGCATGGAGGCAGTGCGCCGCACCCTCACCTTCAACACCCCAGAAGGCAAACATTATCAGCTCAATGAACGAACCGCCGTCCTGATGGTGCGTCCTCGCGGGTGGCATCTGGTGGAGAAGAACGTTCTTGTCGATGGGACGCCCGTTTCCGCCAGTCTCTTCGATTTTGGGCTGTACTTTTTCCACAACGCCCACGAACTGCTGGCCCGAGGCACAGGCCCTTACTTCTACCTGCCCAAACTGGAGAGCCATCTTGAAGCCCGCTTGTGGAACGAGGTTTTTATCGCCGCCCAAGAGATGCTCAATATCCCTCGCGGAACCATCCGCGCCACGGTCTTGATCGAGACCATCCTTGCCGCCTTTGAGATGGAAGAAATCCTTTACGAACTGCGCGAACACATGGCCGGGCTGAACGCCGGACGCTGGGACTACATCTTCAGCGCCATCAAGAAATTCCGCAACCGTCCGGAGATGATCCTGCCTGACCGTGCCCAGATCACCATGACCGTGCCTTTCATGCGCGCCTACACTGAACTTCTGGTGCAAACCTGCCACAAGCGGGGCGCTCATGCCATTGGGGGGATGGCCGCATTCATCCCCAGCCGCAAAGACCCACAGATCAACGAAGCAGCACTCACCAAAGTACGTGAGGACAAGACCCGCGAATCCAACGATGGTTTTGATGGGACATGGGTGGCGCATCCTGATCTGGTGCCCACCGCGATGGAAGTCTTTAACGCCAAACTGGGGACGGTGCCTCATCAGAAGCTCCGCCTGCGCGAAGACGTGCAGGTGACCGCCGCGCAGTTGGGCAAAGTGGGGGTGCCCGAAGGCAAGATCACCGAAGCCGGAATGCGCCTGAATATCAATGTGGCTCTTCAATATTTGGATGCATGGCTGCAAGGCAATGGCGCTGCTGCAATCTACAACCTGATGGAAGATACAGCTACCGCCGAAATTTCCCGCGCTCAGTTGTGGCAGTGGATCAAAAACGAGGCGCACCTTGAAGATGGACGTACCATCACCCGTGCCCTCTACGCTGAGATGCGCACCGAAGAACAGCACAAATTGGGACTGCCTAGAGGCAGCCGCCTGCTGGATGCAGCGCTCATCCTTGATAAGCTGGTCATGCGTGATGAATTTATCGAGTTCCTGACCTTCCCGGCCTATACCTATCTGGACTAACCGTAAGTTTCACCCGTAAAGATGCCCAAAAACGGCAGTACTTGGAGGAATTCTAATGGACACCCGGACTCTGAAACAGCAAGCTTTAGAACTGGAACGCCAATGGGCGACCGACCCGCGTTGGAACGAGATTCGGCGCGACTATACCGCTGAAGACGTGCTCAAACTGCGCACCTCGATCAAGGTTGAACACTCGCTGGCCAAAGCAGGTGCACAGCGGCTTCGCCACCTGCTGGAGAATCAGGCTTATGTGAACACCTTCGGGGCGATGACGGGCGCTCAGGCAGTGCAGATGGTTAAGGGCGGGCTTCAGTCGATCTACCTCTCCGGGTGGCAGGTAGCGGCCGATGCGAACCTTTCCGGGCAGACCTATCCTGACCAAAGTCTGTATCCATCAAACAGCGTGCCCAACATCATCAAACGACTCAACAATGCTCTGATGCGCGCTGACCAGATCCACAATGCGGAAGGGAAAAACGGGGTTTATTGGTATGCTCCCATTGTGGCTGATGCCGAAGCCGGTTTTGGTGGGGCGCTCCATGCTTTCGAACTGATGAAGTCCATGATCGAGGCCGGGGCCGCGGGCGTCCACTTTGAAGATCAATTGGCGGCGGAGAAGAAGTGTGGTCATCTGGGCGGCAAGGTACTGGTGCCCACCTCCACCTTCATTCGCACCCTTGTGGCGGCGCGCTTGGCAGCCGATGTGCTGGATGTGCCCAGCTATGTGATTGCCCGCACCGATGCACTCAGCGCGACCCTGCTCACCAGCGACATTGACGAGATCGACCGCCGCTTCACCACCGGGGAACGCACCCCTGAAGGGTACTTCCGGGTTCGGGGGGGCATGGAATCGACCATCGCTCGTGGGCTGGCCTATGCACCCTACGCCGATCTACTGTGGTTTGAGACTTCTCACCCTGATCTGGAAGAAGCGCGTGAGTTCGCCGAGGCGATCCACCGGGAATATCCCCACAAGATGCTTGCCTATAACTGCTCACCCTCCTTCAACTGGAAGGCAAACCTTGACGATGAAACCATCGCTACCTTCCAGCAGGAATTAGCTGCAATGGGTTATCGCTTCCAGTTCATCACCCTCGCGGGTTGGCACAGTGTCAACTACTACACCTACCAGTTGGCCAAGAACTACCGCGAACGGGGGATGACCGCCTACGTGGAGCTTCAGGAAGCGGAGTTCGTCGCGGAGAAGAACGGCTACACGGCCACGCGGCATCAGCACGAAGTGGGCACGGGGTACTTTGATCAGGTCTTGCAGACCATCACCCATGGGACTGCCTCCACCGCTGCCTTAACCGGCTCCACCGAAGCGGAGCAGTTCCACTAATCTTCACTTGCATTACCTCTTGCGTTGCATAGCCTAACGAACACTCCTCGGCGCTGGAACCGGGGAGTGTTCGTTTGAGGTCAGTCTAGACTGACCTTTGGCCACACCAGATTACCCTAAGAAGCCATTTGAGAAGTCACCTTTCGATGATTGACCTCATCCCCCTCAACCTTCCCCTTTCGATAAATGGGGGGCAAATAGATTCAATCTGCGTAAATCCCGGCCTTTTCAAACGGTCTCTAAGAGACTCGTGGAGGATGCCCTACCAAAAGCTACCCCCCTCTCTGAGCCGTACTTGACGGTCGGGGGAGGGGGGTAGAAGGATGAGATCTGTTATCATCTGCAAGCACCTAGGGCTTGCTGGTCTTTAAAGCCGTTTCCGGCTGATGGTACATTAAAAAATCGCGCAGATCAGCGATCAGACGGTCTGGTTCATCCATCATGGGCATATGCCCTGATTTGTTATACATGTTGACCCGTGCCTGTGCGACCCCAGCTTGAAGGGCTTTCCCCTGATTGGGATGGACAATGAAGTCCCATTTGCCATAGATGCCCATGGTAGGGGGGCGGAGCTGCGAAAGTTGTGGGCGTAAGTCCGTCTTGCGCAGAGTCCCGATACTTTGAAAAAAGGAATGCATCGAGACCTGACTCATATCGGCTTTAACCATCTTATACAACCGTCTGCCTTTGTTGGTGGCCATGGCGCACACCAAAAAGGTGAAGAAGTTGAGCATGGGTGGAAGTTTGAAAAGCAGTGCTGCCAGATGGGGAACACCAGAGAGCTTAAGCAGAAAATTGAGTGATGAGCCGTAAATAGGTGATCCAATGACGGCCACCTTCACGACCTTTTCTGGATAGCGCATGGCCATGCTGAGCGAGACGGTCCCACCCATCGAGTGTCCAATGAGCGGTGCACGCTGAATTCCCAGATTCTCCATGAAGGAATGCACCATATCCACGTAGTGATCTACGGAAAAGGTGTTCCCCTTAGTGGGATCGGAATCCCCAAAACCCCAGAAATCTAGGGCATAGGTACGATACTCCTTACCCAGCGTCTCAATGGTTTGGCGCCACACGGACCAAGATTCCATCCAGCCGTGAAGCAGCACAATGGGACGCCCTCTGCCGAAGGTTTCGTAGTGAATGATGCCTTGATCGGTTACGAGTGAAGTCACCGGGTTTGCCCCCTCTAGGAATGCGCACCCGCTGGAGCGATCACGTATCCATTTCCTCCAAGATCGAGTACAGGAGTTCAAGCAGGACGGCCTTCACCTTGTCCTTGTCTTTTGCCACGCAGGGCAGCAGCTTGACATTATCCTCGATCCGAAGGGCAATCCGAAGATCCTCAGCGGGCCACGCATCATCCATGTCTTGTTTATTGGCAGCGACAACATACGGGGTTGGGGCATAAGCGCGGAAGGTTTCCAGAATCGCCTTTGCCTCGCGGAAGGTTTCCGGTTTGGTGCTGTCCACCATGACCACAAAACCGAGCATTCCTTCGGCCAGAATTTCCCACATGAAGTCGAAGCGACGCTGACCCGGCGTGCCAAAGAGGTACAAGACCAGTTCATCATCGATGGTGATACGCCCAAAGTCCATCGCCACCGTGGTTTCTGGTTTGATGGTTGCCTCGTAGGTATCAGGTGTCACCTCTTTTTCAGTGGAGACCACATCGATCTCACTGATTGAGCGAATGAACTCCGTTTTACCGGAGGCGTAGGGTCCTGTGATGACCATCTTTACGGTTGTCGTCGCCATAATTATTTGCCCCACTCCACTGGAAATGCCCCGTGCTCAGGCGAAAAAACGCTCACTGAATAACCCCTTTACCGCGTTACAGATTCTTGATCCGGTCGATCAACTTGGTGATCACCGGGCGCTGTGGCGGCGTGATGTTCGGTTTGCTGTCGGCGCGCCGAATCTGTGATTTGGATGGCGCTTCTTGCGGTTTGACCAACTCTACCAGCCCTGCATTGAGCAAGCCATAAACGATTTTACGGATTTGCATATCGGTCATATTGCAGGCTTTAGCGATCTGGCGAATCGAGTTTTTGGGATTAATGAAAGAGACAACCCGCCATTCTTCCACGCCCAGTTGAATCTTCTTGAGTTTTTCTCCGGGGGCTTCGGGGAAGCGCAGGGCAAAATCCAGATTAGGCAGTTCTTTGGCAAGCTGATCCAGCTCGCGCATTCGAAGTGTGCCCTGAATGATTACATTTTCCAACTCGATTGGCACCGTGATTCGGCCGTTGGGGGGCATTTCACCTTCTTCAAAGATGAACGGTTCCCGCGTCCACGTCATCAGATCATACACGATCTCAAGGGTATGCTGCTGAATGCTCTGCATAATGTCCACTTGGGAGACATAGTTAGCGTTGATCAGCAGCAGCGCAAGCGCTTTGTCGGTGGCGGAGGCCGCACGTTCGCGGATCACCCGGTACTGTTGATCATTGAGTTTGTTGGCTTTATGAAGGATGGTTGCTAGGTGGTTATCCCGCTCCGTCAGTTGGGCATAAACCAATTTACCTTCACGGAAAACAATCCTTGCCCGTTCCGCACCGGGCACAACTTCCGGGCGTTTGGTTTCGCCATCCCCCATGATGATGTCTTTGCCTGTCGCCACACCCTCAAACAACTTGAGGGAACCCGTCTTTTTGGCAAGATTGATCAAGTGTAAGAGCTGCGTTGTATGGAGGTCTTGAAGTGTCCCTCTAAGCTGTCTGGGCATTGTTTAGCCTCAAAATACAGACATCACCATCATAAATTACGGAATGCGTTGGGCCTTGCCGGGTAGTTTAAACCACGACAGCAACTTTTGATCACTCAGCAGCGCAAGCCTGTAGAGGATTATACATATGGGCAAAAAGCGAGTCAACAAGAGCGAATCGCGTCACCACAAATTCATTCCCCTACAGATTATATCGTCCCCGATCAGCTTCATTGTTGGTCATGTTGGTGATCATATCCCACTTCATTCTATACCGATAGCGCTAATCGCGCCTGAAATCACAAAGCCCAAAATGGGACAAACACAACTTTGTGAGATCATTGGAATGTGCTTCGAGGGTGATCCGATCCCTTTGTGCCTGCTCTAAACACCTCACTTTTCGTCAGTGCGCTGTCTCGTGTGGCATAAAGTTTATAAAGTGTAGGCGTTACGCATTTGCCCTCATCCCCCTAGCCCCCTTCTCCTCTGGAGAAGGGGGGAAACGGGGTTTTTGAGGGGGCTTCCCCCTCAAACTGTCCCTTTTGATAAATATGGGGTAAACAAACTCAACTGCGTAAGTCCTAAAAGTGTAGGCGTTACGCACTTGCCTTCATCCCCCTGCGCCCCCTTCTCCTCTGGAGAAGGAGGAAATGAGGTTTTTGAGGGGCTTCGCCCTCGAACTGCCCCTTTCGATAAATACGGGGTAATCAAGCGCATCTGGGTAAGCCCTAAATGTTAATGATCACGGTGGACACCCTGTTTAGGGGAGATCACACTGTCCCCAGCAGAATCATCCCTGCCGCCCTATGCGGGGACGGCGCAAGGGTGAAGGGACTAGCCGCTTAACCAACCGGAGGTAGGCACTGGAGCTTTCGACAGGCTTAGACTCTGGTGACGTAACTACCGTCGCGGGTGTCAACCCGAATCCGGTCACCGCTGTTCACAAAGAGGGGGGTGCTGACCATCAAGCCGGTTTGCGTGCGTACTTTTTTGGTTGCGCCGGTAGCGGTGTTACCCGCAACCGCATTTTCAGCTTCAATGACATCCATTTCCACAGTGACGGGTAGTTCGTAGTCGATGATCTCTTCCTCGTGGCGCACAAGGCTGATCTGGGTGTTTTCGATCAAATACAGGGCATCGTTGCCAAAAATATCCGCCCGGAGTTGATGCTGTTCATAGTTGCTGGTGTCCATGAAATGCATAAACTCGCCGTCGCTGTAGAGATATTCCACCGTGAAGTTTTCAACCCGAATGTCCTGCACCCGGTCACCGCTGGTGAAAGTGCGCTGAATGGTCGCGCCAGTGCGCAGATCACGCAGGGTGGTACGGATGGTTGCGTTGCCCCGTCCGGGTTTGTTGTGAGCATATTCCAACACGCGGTAGAGGTTGCCATCAAGGGTGAAGGTAACACCCTTCCGCAGGTCATTTACATCGATCATCTTGGTTGTGAGTCCTTATCATTGGATTGTTCGCTTGGAGGAAATTATTAACCAAAGTCCCTGAAAACGGAAGATCAAGTCCCTGATGTCCGAAGTTTAGAGCCACAGGGAGCAGATTTTGAACTTTTGAGCAAATTTGTCAGGGTCTCTTGACACTGTTACACTTCTGAGGGACTCCCTTAATTTTGCGAGTGAGGAGATAGTTCAGCGATGAAACGTATTAGTATCCTCCTGATAGTAACTCTGATCGCGGTTGTGGCCCTGCCACTGGTAAGTGTTCAGGCGCAGGATGGCGGCTTGCTCGCCAAGGTGCGTGAACGTGGGAACTTGATCTGCGGCATTAATGGTGGTATTCCGGGCTTTGGCTTTGTGGATACCGCCAACAATACTGTGAGCGGGTTCGACACCGACTTTTGCCGCGCCCTTGCCGCTGCAATCTTCGGGGATGCCACCAAGGTTGAGTTTAAGGCCGTCGCTGCGGCGGATCGCTTCACTGCGATTGGCTCCGGTGAGATCGATGTTTTGATCCGTAATACCACCTTCACCTTTGGGCGTGATGCCCAGCAGGGTGCAGAGTTTGGCCCGGTGATCTTCTATGACGGCATGTCCATCATGGTGCGCACTTCCGATAACATCACCAGTCTGGAAGGGCTGGAAGGCGCAACGGTTTGCGCGATTCAGGGCACAACCACTGCCCAAAACGTCGCTGATGCCACCTCTGGCAAGGTTAAAGTTGAGGTGCTGACCTTCGAGAATATCGATCAGGTGATCGATGGTTTTGTCCAGACTCGCTGCGATGCAGTTGCCTCCGATCAATCCCAGCTTCGGGCCAAAAAAGCCACCAGCGAAAAAGGTGGCGAGTGGACGATCCTGCCCAATACCCTCTCCAAAGAGCCGCTTGCCCCCGCTTGGAAGGCTGGTGATGCTCAGTGGGGTGATCTGGTGCGTTGGGTAGTGTATGCGACCATCATCGCGGAAGAATACGGAGTCACACAAGGGAACGTGGAAAGTCAACTGACCAACGCTGACCTCAACCCCGAAGCCAAACGTCTGTTGGGGGTGGAAGGCGAACTGTACAAGGTTTTGGAGCTGGATCAGGCATGGGCCGTGAATGTGATCAAGGCTGTGGGTAACTACGGCGAAATCTTTGATCGCAATCTGACCGCTGCGCCTCTGAGCTTTGAACGGGGCATCAATGCCCTGTGGCGTAATGGTGGCTTGATCTATGCCCCGCCCTATCGCTAGCCGTTCCTTTTTGTCCCTCTAAGGACACCCAGCCCCACTTCGGCGCTATGCTGGCGTGGGGCCAATTCCCCTCTCAGGCGCCTTTCCCCTTTGCGTTTTGCACAAAATTACTTGTCCCCCAAGCCCCTTTCAGGGATACTTGCCCCAAACTTGTTTTGTGTGTGATCGGCTTGTCCAGAACGGGGACAGAGCGAATGACTAGAGTCGCTTTTTGGCGCGATCTCAGGATGATCCGGGTAATGGGGCAGTTCCTCTTTGTGGGAGCGGTGATCCTCATCTTGGGATGGCTCCTTAACAACATGCGTATTGGCTTGGGGGACGCCGGAATCTCGATCTCCTATGGGTTCCTTTCAAATGCCTCCGGGTTTCAAATCAACTTGGGGTTAAACGAACTGCATTCCCGCACGGATACCTATGCCAATGCCTTTTGGATCGGGTTTCTGAACACCATGCGGGTGATCATCATGGGTTTGGTATTGTCCACCGTCCTCGGTTTGGTGGTCGGAATCGCCCGCCTCTCTTCTAACTGGCTGCTGCGTAATCTCGCCTTGGTGTTCATTGAGATCATCCAAAACACACCTTTGCTGGTGCAGCTCATTTTTGTGTATGCCGGTATCCTGCCCTCACTGCCGGGGATTCGGAACGCGGCGGAACTACCCGGACCCAGCTATCTCAGCGTCAAAGGGCTGGCCATCCCGGCTTTGAATCCCACGGACTCCTCCACGATCTGGTACCTGCTGGCATTGGGGGGGATCGTGGGTGGTTATATGATCTGGCGAGCACGCCGTAAGATGCGCCTTGATACAGGCAAGGTGACCTATGCGGCGGAGATCGGGCTGGCGATCATGTTTGGGGTCGGGGCATTCACATGGTTGGTGATGAGTTTGATCGGCTCATCCCCTTTCATGGTGAGCCTGCCCAGAATTCAAGGGTTTAACTATGCCTCAGGCGAAGGTGCGATCATCCCCCCTGAACTGGTGGCGATCATCATCGGATTGACCCTCTACACCGGGGCGTTTATCGCAGAAGTGGTGCGTTCGGGTATTCAATCCGTGCCTCATGGGCAGTGGGAAGCTGCCAGAGCGCAGGGGTTCAGCTACTTTCAAACCCTCCGCTTGATCGTTCTACCTCAGGCCCTTCGGGTGATGATCCCGCCCCTGACGAATCAGTACCTCAACCTCGCCAAAAACAGCAGTTTGGGTACTGCCTGCGGTTATGCAGAATTGTTTTTTGTGGCCCGCACCATGTCTGAGTCGGTTCCGGTTGTGCCTGTGATCCTGTTTGTGATGGTCACCTACCTGCTGATCAGTTTGGCCATCGCCGGGATCATGAATGTCCTCAATTCGCGTTTCCAGTTGAAAACTCGCTGAGGGGTGACCTTATGACTGCCCAATCCAATCCCATCGAACGCCCTCAGGGCCCAACCGGAATCTTCAGTTGGGTACGACGCAATCTTTTTAAAACCCCTTTTGACGGCCTGATGACAGTGATCGTTGGGGGGGTAATCCTCTCAGGGCTGTGGAGTTTTTTACAGTGGGCGATCAACGAAGCGCGTTGGTCCGTGATCACTGAGAATTTCAGCACCTTAATGGCAGGGCTGTATCCTACCCAAGAAAGCTGGCGAGTGGCCCTTGGTTTAGTACTTTTGACCACTTTGGCAGGCGTCAGTTGGGGTATTTGGGGGCGGATGTTTGCGGCGACCGCGATTACGTTGGTGGTTGGCGTGATTCTCTTTATCCTGCTGCCCGCCGCGGATGCTGCTACCTTGGGCGGAGATGGTTTTGGGCGCTATCTGGGTGAGGAAGTCATCCCCTTGTTCCGGGTGCTGCAAACGCCTGTGTTGGTGTTGATTGGCAGCCTTTTTGTGGGGTACTGGGTGGGACGGGGGGCCAAAGCCGTTCAGTTTAAGGTCGCGGCCCGGGTGACCATGACTGCATGGTTCATCCTTGTGCCGATCACCTTTTTGCTGGTGCGAGGGCTGCTCCCCAATGCGACGGTGCTGCCTTTTGTCTCCACCAATTTATGGGGGGGGCTGCTGCTCACCTTTATGCTCGCTTTTGTAGCCATCACCGCCTGCTTCCCGTTGGGAATCTTGTTGGCCATCGGGCGGGCCTCGAAAGGCCCCACAGTGGGCAAACTTCACCCGCCGGACACATGGTGGCTTCAGCCTCAGTGGTGGGTGCGTTTGCTGTATCACTGGTGGCGGGGCTTGGGCTACTACCCTTTGATCAAGTTGTTCAGTATTGGTTACATTGAGTTGTTTCGAGGGGTTCCTCTGGTGACGGTCTTTTTCACAGCCAATCTGGTCGCGGGGTTTGCCCTCGGTGACACTCAAGTTGATGCTGTGGTGCGGGCCATGATCGCCCTGACCTTGTTTGAAGCGGCTTACATCGCGGAGATTGTCCGGGGTGGACTGCAGAGCCTTCCGCCGGGACAAGCCGAAGCGGCTAAAGCCTTAGGGCTGAATCCGATTTTGACGATGCTGTTCATTACCCTTCCGCAGGCACTACGCACGGTGATCCCAGCGTTGGTGGGACAGTTTATCACCATGTTTAAGGACACCTCTCTTGTGGCGATCATCGGGCTGCTTGACCTGATGGGCATGGCCAATGGGGTGATCGCCAAGCCCGGCTTTACAGAGCGCAAACGGGAAGCCTTTGTGTTTGTGGCCATCGTGTATTTCGTATTCAGCTATGGCATGTCCTACGCGGCCCGCCAGTTGGAAAAGCGCGGTTCGGGGGCAGCACGCCGAGGCTGATGACAGCGTTATCCTAAAGATTGAACTGCTATTTTCAGTCTGGCCCTCATCCCCCTAGCCCCCTTCGCCCTGCTGGCGAAGGGGGAATCGATCTCTTGAGGAGGCTTTCCCTCAAACTGCCCTTTTTGACAAATACGGGGTGAATAGGTTCAAGTGCGTAACACCTAATTACTATCGACTATGCTCAAATGGGGGTTTGGTGCCATACGTTTGGGAGAATCTGCCATATAGAAGTACCTACGCACGGAACTGTGGCCAATCTGGCGTTGTTGGGTACCAACGTGAGAAACAGTGGGCATTTACTGGACTGCCCCTTGTAAGGTGTACTGCTTAAAAAATGACCACATTACTTCACTTGCGCTGATGTCGCGGTTGGTGGCTCCTACAAAAGGAATATCGCGCCCGCCAGCCCAAGTATGCCCTGCCCCTTTGATCAGATAAAACACAACCTCAACCCCATCTTTGCAGCCGCTGTAGTGGGTACCCTCTACTGCTCCAATGGGTTCAAGGGCTTCGGGGCTGGCACTACAACCATTACGTTCCACCCATCCCTCGATCCATGTGCGCACCGGAATCGCACCTTGAGCAGGGATACCTTCAATCCTAGCAACCGGATCGGTATCGGAATGAAAGGCAATGATCGGTACAGCACGCACCGGGTTGCATCCGCCCTTCTGCTCCAGATACGCCCCGGAAACCCCACCTATCGCCGTTATCCGATCCGAGAGTTCACAGGCGAGGCGATGTACAAAACCAGCGCCATTGGAGAATCCGTTGGCATAGATCCGGTAGGTGTCCACACACAAGGTCACCTCCAGATCATCCAAGAGCGCCTTCACAAAACCTACATCGTCGGCACTGTCCTCTTCCATAAAGGGGGTGATGCCGGCATTCCAGCGCGGCGGAAAAGGTGGGACTGCCAGCCCTTGAGGGAAGACAACGATAAACCCCTCACTGTCCGCCAGTTTGCCGAACCGGGTCAGAGTTGACTGATCCTCTGAATTGCTGGTAAACCCGTGAAAACTGAGGACAAGCGGGTATCGTTTACTCGGATCATAACCGGATGGGATGTGTAACAAATACGAGCGTTCACCGCCACTTACGATCAAGCGGCGGGTGGTCTCACCCGGTGGAAATCCTTCTTTTGCCGGAGCACAAGCCTCGGATTCCTCCTGAGCCGCAGCGGGAACGAGCGGCAGCAGACCGATCCCCAAAGTGATCACAGAAATCACGATCCATATGAATTTTAGACGCAGTCTCATCAGAGGCGTTCCTTCTCATCTTGGGGTAGACCCTATCCCCTAAATCTGATTATCGGAAATGCGAACAGGAAGTGCAAAGTGGAGACAGGGAGCAGGTAAACGTGAATCATTCCCCAGAAAAGTGTAGCTGGTCATTCAATCTGATGATCCCGATAATCCAAGAGGTGGTATCAATAAAGGATCATTCATGCAATCGATGGACGGAAAGACCTGTCTAGTGACAGGTGGAACCAATGGAATCGGCAAACAAACGGCGCTGGAACTGGCAAAACTTGGAGCGACGGTCGTTATTGTTGGGCGTAATCGCCAGAAAACTGCCGAAGTGGTCACGGAGATCAACGCTGCTGCGGGACATAATCAAGTAGAAGGATTGATCGCCGATCTGTCCCTCATGGAACAAGTAAGGCACCTAACGGAGGAGTTTAAGGCGAAATACCGCGAACTTCATGTATTGATCAATAACGCAGGGGCAATCTTTTTTGAGAAACAGATGACCGCCGAAGGACATGAGATGACCTTTGCCCTCAACCATCTGAGTTACTTTGTGCTCACCAACCTGCTTCTGGAAATGTTGAAGGCAAGCGCTCCCGCACGGGTGATCAATGTCTCCTCCGGAGCTCACCGGATGGGCAGATTGGACTTTAACGACCTAGAGTTCAACAGGGGTTATGCAGGGTTTCGTGCCTACGGGCGCTCTAAGTTGATGAACATCATTTTCACCTATGATCTGGCAGAGCGCTTGCACGGCACTGGGGTGACCGTAAATGCACTTCATCCGGGTTTTGTACGCACGGGGTTTGGCAAAAATACCCAGAGTAACCTGATAAAGTGGGTCTTTGGTGGGATACAGCGGCTTGCGCTTAAACCTGAAGATGGCGCCCAAACCTCTGTTTACCTAGCCTCATCCCCGGAGGTCGAAGGGTTGACAGGCAAATACTTCCATCAGAAGCAACCTGTCAAATCAAGTGCTGAATCCTACCAGAAAGATCACTGGCGACGGCTGTGGGAAGTGAGCGCTCAGATCACTGGGGTAGGTGAACTGGAGCGGGCATGACGCACTTCCTCAACACCACCTCGCCCATGCTTTGCAATCCGCGATAGAGCCGAAGGTCCGGCGAGGGTGCTTGTGGTTGATTCGGGCAGTGGATACGCTCCCGCTGCCCTGATCTTGACCGCTGAGACCGATCCCGGAAACCCGGAATGCCATCAAGGGCGGTTCAGCCCAACAGGTCTCCACGTTTGACCGCTTTCATCGATCTCAAGAAAAATCGCGGTCGATCAGATCGGCGTTTATCCCATACCCGGCAGCGGCCCCCTGCGCCACAGCAATTGCGACACTTCGCATCGGAGACGATAGGTCACCTGCCGCATATACCCCCTCGACACTCGTTCGCCCCCGCAGATCGACCTGCACCACATTGTGTGCATCAACTGTACAGCCCAAATCATGAGCAAAAGTCGTTCGATGAGTCGTCTTGGGGCGAATAAAGAAGGCATCGCAGTCCAACGATGTGCCATCAATAAACCGAATCGCCTGTATCTGAGTGTCCGCGCTTTCAAGTGCCGCAATTGGCTGTTCAACGACCTCAATCCCAGATCGAGCGAGCCTTGTGCGCTGCGCCACCGTCAGTTCCCAACGACCAGCAGTGCAAAGGGTTAGGTTGTCTGTCCAGTTGCGAAGCATCATCACTTGGTGAAGTGCGGTCTCATCCTCACCATACACTGCAATCGCCTTGCCCCTGACTTCATAGCCATCGCAGTATGGGCAGTGAAAGACACTTTTTCCCCACAAACCTTCGATACCCGCCAACGAAGGGAGTTCATCACGCAGCCCCGTTGCCAGCAAAACCATCCGCGCTTGCAGTTTGGAGCCATCTGAAGCCGTGATCTCAAAGTCAGAGTCACGCTTTTGGATGTGTTGAGCGGTAGCCGTTTTGCGGGCCACCGTTGGGTAATGCTGAAGCTGCTCAGAGGCAATTCGCAATAACTCAGAAGGCTGAATGCCGTCGCGGGTCAAAAACCCGTGAGATGCGTGGCTAAAACGATTGCAGGGTTTCTGATCATCGATCACCACAATTTCCCTTAATGACCTACCCAAGACCAAGGCGGCGCTCAATCCGGCGCTGCTGCCGCCAACAATCACAACATCCAACATGCTTTGATTCCTTTAGTGATACCAAGTATCGTTTAGAGGGAAATACAACCCCACTTCTTACCTCATCGTCTCAAAAAAATGTGCATATGCCCCGCCTTGTTAGGTTTCGCCACGAGGCGTCACCGTGATGACCACATGTCCCTTTTTGAGTCCAGTTTCGACATAACGGTGTGCCTCGGCAGCCTGTTCCAGATCATAACGTCGGTCGATGACCGTCTTGAGTTTTACCCTCTCAATGAGTTCCCTGAGGAAATTCAGATCTTCAGTCCTTGGGTAAACTGCCCCAAACATCACTTTGGGGCTGCCGGTTCGTGAAGCCCATCGCCCTCGAATCCGCTGCGATAGACGAGGATTAACGATGAGGTAACACCCATTGGGCTTCAGTGACCTCAAGCTGCCGGAAAACGGGCTTTTGCCCGCAATATCGAGAATGAAATCATAGCGCTCACCGCTTTTGGTGAAGTCCTCCCGCGTGTAATCCATGACATGATCTGCCCCAATCGAACGGATCATGTCTAGCTTGTCGGTGCTGTCTACCCCGGTCACTTCGGCCCCGAAGTGCTTTGCAAGCTGCACCGCAAAAGTACCGATGGTTCCACCCGCGCCGTTCATCAGAATCTTTTGTCCACGCTGGATATTTCCCTGCCTCAGAAAACCCAAGGCTTCCAGCCCGCCTACGGGGACGGCGGCGGCTTCTTCATAGGTCATGTTGACTGGTTTGATGACCAGTGCCCCGCCCTTCGGTTCTTCTGGCAGGACGATGTATTCTGCATAAGTACCGGTATGGATGAAGCCGGTCTCTGCAAAAACCTGATCCCCAACTTTGAATCGTTTTACTGCTTTGCCTACCGCTTCAATCTCACCCGCCAACTCCATCCCCAGTATTGTGATGCGTATGGGTTTTAACAGCCCCACATAGGCACGCACCGGGAGGGTGTACCAGCGCATCTTATTCAAACTGCGCATCTCGCAGTCCCCTGACGGTGCTGTCGTTGCATGTATCTTGATCAGAACCTCGTTATCCCCCGGAACCGGTTTCTTGACCTCAGCGCGTTGAAGGACATCGGGCGATCCGTAGGCTGTCCACAGTACTGCTTTCATGAAGTTCCTTCGTTTCGTGATGGCTTTGATGGGACGGGCATAAGATAGGATGAAGCAAGGCGTTATGGTGCTACCGTGATGACGAGTTTGCCTCTGACACGCCCTGTTTCCAGATACCGAATGGCTTCAGCCGTCTCATGCAACGGGTAACATCGGTCGATGACGGGGACGATTTTGCCGCTTTCAAGCAGCGCTTGCACAAAGGTCAGGTCTGCTTTGTTGGGGGTTACCGTCCCACTGGGTCCGACTCGCTGTCCTCCGGCTTTTGACCTACGCGGGCCAAGAATCATGTGTTCAAACAGCAGCCGCAGAGAAGTAAACCCGGCAATGATGCAGATTCCTTGGGGTTTAAGGGCGCGCTTGTAATCGGTGATGGAACGGTTGCCCACGGCACAGTAAATCAAGTCATACTGCTGCCCATTACGGGTGAAATCCTCATGGGTGTAATCAATGACATGATCCGCCCCGATTGAGCGTACCATCTCCAGATTCCGGGTGCTGCACACACCCGTGACTTCGGCCCCGAAGGCTTTGGCAAGCTGCACCGCGAACGTTCCGACGCCGCCGGATGCGCCATTGATCAGGACTTTTTGCCCGGACTGAATCTGTCCTTTGTCGCGCAATCCTTGCAGCGCTGTGAGCGCTGCTGTGGGCACGGCAGCCGCGGCGTCAAAGGAGACCTGAGATGGCTTGGGCACCAAAACTTCTTCATGTACACAGATATACTCAGCAAAAGCACCTAGACCCCGCCCGAAGCTGCTGCCGAATACTGCATCCCCCGGTTGAAACTGCGTTACCTTACTGCCAACCGCTTCAACCCGCCCGGCAAAATCAGCGCCGAGTCTGGTTTGTTTGGGTTTGAACAGCCCATTTTCTAGGCGTGCTAAAAACGGTGCGGCTCTCATCAAGTGCCAGTCCAGTGGATTGGCCGATGCCGCTTGGATCTGCACAAGGACTTCATGGTCTTGGGGTTGTGGTTTTTCAACGTCTTGGAACTGAAGCACATCGGGTGATCCGTAAGTGGTGTACACAACAGCTTTCATTTGAACCTCCTCCTCATTTGATGCCCCTTTGAGGGCGGCCGTTTTAGGTGTTAAGGCTTGGTATCTGGGGAACCCGGCTCGATGCGGTTTACCGAAACCAAGGGCATTCCCAAATCACGTACTTTCTTGAGTAATCCATGTAATGTGGATTGATCGATCACTGCACCGGTTAAGCGGGTCTCGCCGTTGCTTTCCAGTGTGATGGTCATCCCTTCAAACCAGTCAGCCCAGCGGTCATCAAGGTGACCCATGATGCGAATCTCATAATGTCCGGGCTCGTGATGATCCTCAGTCGATGGGGGTGTTGTGCTCATTCCAAGTTCATGCTCCACCTTTGGCGAAGTGCTCTGCGCCTTTGTATGCGTTCGGTCGTTAGCGAGAAGATACAGCCGAATGTGGTGAGCAAACATCACCACATGTGGTGATTCATGTGGTGATTGGTGAAGGGGGGTGTTGTGAAGGGATGGCAAATACCCCTCATCCCCCTAGCCCCCTTCTCCCACGCTTCGCGGGGCGAAGGGGGGAATCGAGACTCCGAGGGGTAAACCCCTCAGACTCCCCGCTCTGGGGGATGTGGGGGACGGACCCTCAAAAGGTTCTTACCCCTCTCCCAGCCGTACTCGGCGGTCGGGCGGGCACTGCGCTGCGGTCGCAGGGGGTGAGGGGATAAACCTCGGATGGCGGAATCGCGCCGTAAGACGCCTTAACTTGGGGCCTATGGGGCATGGCAAACCCCGGTCTTTAGGGCGGTGATCCTGCCGGGAAGACGGATGAGGGCTGAGTTCGTTAAAACAAACCGAGTTCTTCGGCGCGGCGTACTGCTGCTCGGCGGCTGTTCACGCCGAGTTTGGTGTAGATGTTTTTGGTATGGGTGCGGATGGTGTTCAGGGACACAACCAGCTCACGGGCAATTTCTGGGCCGTCAAGGTCGCTTCTGAGCAGGCGAAGGACTTCTATCTCGCGTTCGCTCAATGAATCACTCAGTCCTTGATAGATGGGTGTTCTCTCCTCAACTTTGCCTGATGCCCTCAATAGTTGATGAGCATAGTTCGGCATGATCCCGTTTTTCACTGCCTTTTCAAGGAGGAGCGTCATGGGGTAGCCTTCATCCACAAACATCCGGATGTAACCCTCCGGCTCTGCTAGTGTCAGGGCGCGTTCCAGCGCGCTGAGCGCAGCAGGAATGTCACCTTCCATCTGGTGAACCAGCGCCAGAAGGATCAGGATTTCGATCACACTGCCCGTTCTATCACCCGCTTCTGCGGCGCTTAAAAGACGCTCCAACAGACTTATGGCGTCAAGAAGGGTACGGTTGGCAGGGTCGTGCTGATATTGGGCAAGGAGTATCCTGCTCAGGGTGATATGCTCAAACTCACGCAGGTAACTGAGGTCGTCCTCAAGCGACAGTCTTTGTTCATGGGCCCAAGTAAGGGCTTCACTCCACCGCCCCTGTGCAACCCACACCCGTGCCTTTAACGCTGGGATAGGGCGTACATTTGGGGAGAAATCGCCTGCATACAGACGTTCCGCCTCTTGGAGCAAGTTGAACGCACCCTCCAGATCGCCCTGAGCCGCTTGTATTCGCGCCATCACCACCTGCCAGCGATACGGGTTTTGTAATAACCCCGCGAGATCACCAAGCTCCTTACTTTTTTGCAGGTGCTGCAAAGCGAAATCCAAGTCATTATGCTCATAATGAAGCTGACTCATTCCCACGTACATGTCTGCCGCTCCCCGCAGCACGGAAGTACCTTGGGTCGCAAGCTGCAAACCCTGTTCATAGGTGCGTTTTGCCTCGCGCAGATGACCCTGCACAATCCACATATCTGCGAGCGCGATTGAGCAGCCGATGACATCAGAGATGAAACCAACTTTTTGCAGCCTAGCCATACATTCGAGATATGACTGGCGTGCTGCCTCAAGATTGCCCTTTGTCCAATTGACAAGCCCAACGAATGCTGTCGCTGCGCCATGCCGCAGATGATCATCCATTGCTGCAAGCTCAAGCACCCTTTGGGCATACTTCAGGGTATCGGTCAAATCGCCCAAAGTCAGGGCGATTGCGGCGCGATACATGGCAATCGTTCCAGCTAGACCCCGAAATTCCTCCGCATCGGCCACAACCATCTCCGCCGATGACTCTTTGGGCTGTTCATGCCCTCCGGCCGCAGCGTCCAGCCACCGTTCAGCGTCTCGCAGCAGGGATTCGGCACCCTCAAGTGTGCCACTTTGCAGCAGTGCCCCGGCATAGTGGACACAGAGCACAGGTCTACAACGCAGCACTTCGTCAGGAAGGAACTGGAGCCAGCCAAGCAGTGTGGATTCCTGTCGATTCCTTCGCATGTGGGGTATGGTCATCTCAATGAGATAGGCGGCACGTCCAAAATCCTGACCGGACAGCGCATGGCGAATCGCATCTGATACGGAGCCATTCTGCTCGTACCACTCGCTGGCGCGTCGATGCAAAACAGCTATCTGATCCGGCTGCTCCGCCATCAAATGTATTCGGAGAACTTCGGCAAACAGATGGTGATAACGGTACCAGCGGCGCTGGTTATCCAGTGGAATGAGGAAGAAGTTGCCCCGATTCAAGGCCTCCAAGCGGGCGTTACCGTCTTGCTGCCCTGTGACCGCATCACACAGCACCCCATTCATTTGGTCAAGAATGGCGGTCTGGAGTAAAAAACGACGCACAGGCTCAGGTTGGTGCTCAAGAACCTCCTCGATCAGATAGTCCACGACATAGTGATTGTCTCCGGCAAATGCCCGAATAAACTGTGGAACATCATGATGGCTCTGCATCGAAACGGCGGCTAATTGCAATCCGGCGATCCAGCCTTCGGTGCGGGTCTCCAACATCTCAACAGCTTCTACCGAGAGGCTAAGCCCCATGATCCGGTTGAGGAAATCAGACGCCTCGCTTGGGGTAAAGCGCAGATCAGCCGCACGTAGTTCGGTCAACTGCCTCCGGGCCCGTAACCGCGCCAAAGGTATGTTGGGGTCTTCACGGGTAGTGATGACCAAATGCATCTGGGGAGGCAGATGTGCCAACAAAAAGGTGAGCGCCTCGTCAATCGGTCTGGCATCAATCAGATGGTAATCGTCCAGCACAAACAGAAAATCGTTCGGGAAGGTGACGATCTCATTCAGGAGTGCTGTCAAAATCGCTTCCGTTGGTGGTGGCTGCGGCGATGGAAGTATCGCCAGCACCCCTTCGCCGAGATTCGGTATGAGGGTCTGCATGGCAGCGATGAAGTAAGTCAGGAAGCGTGTGAGGGTGCTATCCCCTTCCTCCAGTGACAGCCAAGCAGCCGGGCGGTGGCAAGCGATAATCCATTCGCTCACCAGCGTCGTTTTGCCAAAGCCAGCGGGTGCAGAGATGAGGGTCAATTTGCCACGCAGCCCCTCGTTCAGGCGCTCAATTAGACGTGCACGAGGGACAAGGTTGGTCCGCGGTGGGGGGATATAAAGTTTGGTGGCTAAAATGGGTATGGGCATGACTCAAGTATATAACACTCGAAAGATTATCTACTCAAGTGAGGACTTACGCAGTGGAACCTATTCACCCCGTATTTATCAAAAGGGGTAGTTTGAGGGGGAAGCGGTCGTGTACGTCAACATTAGCCCTCATTGTGCGGTTTTACAGGATTGTGGCACCCTACGTTCCATGAATTTGTGACAGCCACCATAGGGTGGGGGATTGGGGAAAAGTCCTGTTTTCATACCCCCAAAGTGTGGCAGGTGCCGCGATGTTTTGAAACACCCCCTGCCACAATCCTGTAAGGTTATCCTCGTCGCTTACCTTCTCATGTGGCTTTGGCTGCGGTCACGCCCTAGCTACCTTCATGGTTTCCGTTAGCGGAGACGACCGTTGAGGATGCTTTCCACAGAGGATCGTGCGGGAATAAACGTCGCCCCAACCACAGGGACACATAGATCAGCCCGATGAGCACCGGGACTTCCACGAGGGGCCCCACCACCGTTGCCAATGCCTCCCGCGAAGCCAGACCAAAAACGCTGATTGCAACCGCGATTGCCAGTTCAAAATTGTTGCTGGCGGCGGTGAAGGAGATGGTTGCGGTGTCGGCATAAGGGAATCTGAGCAAATAGGACAGCCCAAAGGCGATCACAAACATGATCCCAAAGTACAGCACGAGGGGCAGGGCAATGCGGAGCACGTCCAGAGGCTGCGCCAAGATAACTTCACCCTTGAGCGAAAACATCATCACGATGGTGAACAGCAGTCCAATAATGGCAGTCGGCGCAAGACGGGGGATGAACTTTGTTTCATACCACACCGAACCCTTGAGCCGTTCGAGGATCAGGCGCGTGAAAAAACCCGCTGCCAAGGGAATCCCGAGGAAGATCAGGACACTCTTGGTGATCTCACTCATGGAGATGTTGAGGGCGACGCTGCTTTGCCCAAACCACCCCGGCACAACGGTCAAATAAAAGTAACCTAACACCGTGTACATCACGATCTGGAAGACCGAGTTGATCGCCACCAGCACCGCGGCATATTCGTTATCGCCACAGGCGAGCAGGTTCCAGATCAGCACCATCGCAATGCAGCGGGCCAAACCGACGATGATCAGCCCCGTCCGATATTCGGGCAGATCGGGCAGCAGCAGCCACGCGAGGATGAACATTAGGGCGGGCCCAATCACCCAGTTGAGGATGAGTGAAGTCAGAGACATCTTCCAGTTGCCCATGATCGCGGGGATTTTTTCGTACTTCACCTTTGCCAACACCGGATACATCATCCACAGCAGCCCAATGGCAATGGGCAGGGAAACGGTATCCAGCTTGACCGAGTCGAGGGTGGCACCCAGATTGGGGATGAGTTTTCCCAGCAGGACACCCACCGCCATCGCTAAAAAAATCCACAAGGGTAAAAATCGATCTAGGGTGGAGAGCCGACCGGCAACCCCGCTTCGGTTTACTGGGGCAGTTTTTGAAGTAGTCATTGAGCTTTCAGACATAGGTTGAACCTCCTCAAACGCTAAATACAGCTTTACAGCGCGTTAAGCAGCGCCCCAAACAAATAACCAGCAATGGTGCTGAAGACAGCCACCAGACTGACATAGGTCAGAGTCTTTTGACGTCCCATGATCCGCCCTGTGACCAGAATACTTTGCAGACTCAGTTCAGGGTCTGCCAGCAGGTATGCGAGCAGTGGGCCCTTATGCATCCCCAAATCCAAAAACATACGCGCTACTGGCACTTCAACCAGTGTGGGGAAGTACATAAAGACCCCAAAAAGAACGGCCAGCGCATTTGCCCAGAGGGTATTTTGCCCTGCCAGTGCCCGAATCCAGTCTTCAGGGATGATCGACCGGGCCATCCCTGCCACAAAAACCCCCACCAGCAGCAGAGGGAAGATCTGTTTCACAAAGCGCCAAGTCTCATACAACCAATCCGCCAGTTCTTCGGGGGAGAGATGACGGCGCACCACATACCCAATACTGGCCAGCAGCCCCAGTTCTGCCACAAAACGCCCGGTGATGTTGATGATCAGGCTGCCCTTACTGATGGTTGGGGCGGCTACCAGAAGGGTCAATACGATCAACCCTAGGGCTGACCACGTCCAGCGATTAAACCCATTCTGGACATGGTTAAAACCTTTCCAAGCGATGGGTGCGATCAGGATCAAGAGGATGATCAAGGCAGCCCCTTGCAAGCTCAGGTGCAGCGCATCGAGGCTGTTCTGTACCCCAATGGGCAGTTCCACTGGTAGGGTAATCGAAAACAGGCTTCCAGTGAGCAGTTCAATCTGAAGGGTACCCGCAATCAGAACCAGCAGCAGCAGCCCGCATAAAACCCAGAGTGCTGAGCGCATACCAGATTTTTGATCAAACATCCCCGGTGCCGGTGCAGCGGACTCATGCTTGCGAAAAACGAAGGCCATGATCAAACCGATGCCGATCCCAAAAGTGATTGCGAGGACTAACCGCGCCAAGGCAATATCACCTCCGATTGCCGCGCCTGTATAACTGATCGCTAGGATGTTCACAGCGGGCGCCACAAACAGAAAGGTGATCGCTGGGCCTAAGCCCGCACCGCGCTTCCAAATGCCCGCAAACAAGGGCAAGACGGTACACGAGCAAACCGCCAGCACAAACCCCCCTGCCGCTGCAGCCGGATAGCTAATCCATTTGGGGGTGTGGGGCCCGAGATAACGGGTAATGCTCTCTTTGGGCACCAGTGTCAGGTATCCAGCGATAAAAAAGGCGGGGACAAGGCACAGTAGAACATGCGCCGCCAGATAATCCAGCAAGCCTAACCAGCCTGCTCCAAAGAGTTTCAGGAGCAGATCACCAATTTCCATGAGCGTTTTTCCTTTGATGTTCTATATTCAAGATTTTGAATATTAGACTCAAAACGATGCCCTGCGATCAGGCAGGGCTGATTCAAACGATTTAGGAGTTACGCACTTGCCCTCATCCCCCTACGACCGCTTCGCGGTGCCCGCTCCACTGGAGAAGGGGGGAAATGAGGTTTTTGAGGGGGCTTCCCCCTCACACTACCCCCTTAGATAAATGGGGTTAAGTGGGTTCAACTGCATAAGTCCTACAATTATTCAGTGACGGCTTCGATTTCCTTCGCCCACTCGGTGATGCGGGAACGCGCCGGAATTTTGCCACTGGAGACCACTTTGCCATTCATCACCAACCCCGGCGTGCTGAGGACACCAAAGGCTGCAATCTGGTCAAAGTCGGTCACTTTTTCCAACTCGTAGGCGATATGGGCAGCATCCAATGCTGCACGTGTCTCGGCTTCTAGCCGTTTACAGTTCGGACAGCCCGAACCCAGAACTTTTACCTGCAACATGATCACCGGTTCCTTTCCAGACTTTGTTTTTCCAGCGTGGTTGAAGCGCATTTGGGGCAGGGACAGGCTTCTTTTTGATCGGATGCTAGGGGCGACATGGGTTGAGTCCCGGTTATTGCCCGCGCCCGGTCAAGCAGGGCGTAAACTTCAGGCTTCAACACCCGATAATAAACATTCAGGCCGTCGCGCTCATCTTCGACCAACCCTGCCTCTCGCAGCACCGAGAGCTGTTGGGAGACATACGCCTGCCTCACATCCAATGCTGCCTCAAGGTGGCACACGCACTGTGCGCCCTCGCGCAGCAGATCCAAAATGGCGATCCGTGTTGGGTGCATCAGTGCCTTAAACAGCGCTGCTACTGGCTCTTGGTTTTCGTCTCGCATCAATCACGACTCTCGCCGGAAGCTATATTCATTTCATTGAATATACTCTAACACTGGCTGAATCAAGGGGATAGTGAGCAATGTCACTGTTTTGACATGATCGGGAAATTCGAGGGGGCGGTGAATTTCAAGGGTATACGAAGCCCTTGACAACTTTCCTGCAACAAACCCAATACGTTAGGCGGCGCACCTCGTAAGGGGTGTGCCGCCTGAATGATTCAGCAATTTTTACACAAGGGCGCCTGTCATCACCAGTGCAAGGCAGGGGTTTGAGCGTAAGCACGCAGGGCCAGTGGGAGAAAATGCCCTAGGCTTCGCGGAGCACCTGCTGAATGATCTCAACCATTTCGACCCCGCGCAGAGGCTTCGCAATGAGCGCCTCAAAACCTGCCCGAAAGACCTGCGAGACCACGTTTTCGGAACAATAAGCGGTCATGGCGATCATGTGCGTTTGACGACCCGCAGGCGCAGCCCGAACGTGTGCCACCACATCCCAACCATCCGGTTTGGGCATGGCCAGATCAACAATGGCGACCGAAGGTGAGACACTCTGCCACAGACGATAAAACTCATCGCTGTTGGCGGCACAGTAGACGTCAGCGCCTTTAAGGGTGAGGATGTCGTGGGCAAGCTTCAGGCTGTCGGCTTCGTCATCCAGAATCAGAATCCGTTGATCCGCGAGATCGGTGCTCATGATTGGTTCACAAATGCCTCGATGCTTTCTCGAATCTTTTTGATGAAATCATCTACCCGGAAGGGTTTGCTGATGTAACCATTAAAACCAGCTTGGCGCACGCGCTCCGCATCCAGAGACATTGCCTGCGCAGTCAGGGCGATCACCGGGATGTGGTCATAACTTGAAACCGCCCGAATCTGGCGGTGAACTTCCCAACCATCCATTTGGGGCATAGACAGGTCGAGCAGGATCACATTGGGTTTAAAGGTATCTAAAGCCTCTAGCGCCTCAGCACCCCCTTCAACACAACTGACTCTAGCACCTTTAAACGACAGAATCGTATCCGTTAAACGTAGGTTATCTAGTTCATCATCTACGATTAGAACACGCCATGTATTGATATTGGTGCTGCTCAACATCGGATCACGACCTTAACATCTAGGCAAAATTCTCTATAGGCGTTATGCACTTGCTTTGATCCCCCTGCGACCGCTTCCTCAGGGCGAAGGATGGCCGGGTCTTTGAGTGGGCTTCACCCTTCAGGGGGCGTCCCCGCCAAACGACCCTTTTGAGCAATTACAGGAAGAACAGGTGCGACTGTGTAAGTGTGTAAGTTCTCACGATCAATTGTTCCTCAACTGGCTTGAAGCGTCAAGCACTGAAGTATATCAACACTGACTCTCGCTAAGTGATGGCTGTGTAAACCTGTGGGGGAAAAGGGGTGTAGAAATTTCGACCCAACTATGGGGTGTGGGAAAGTGAGGTTATTGACTATACTAGCCACAAGCATTGTGTTCACCCATCAAGCCCAGCTGGATCAGGTACTTTGAGGTGCAGGATGGACACCCAACATCTGCCCGAACTAATCGCACATCGTTATCGCCTTCTGCGCAAATTAGGCGCTGGAGGGATGGGACTGGTGTATAAGGCCTTTGATCGCCTGACCGGGGAAATCGTCGCGCTCAAACTGGTGCCGGATGAAACCGATGAAGCCTCCACCATTGCGGAGGGGTCCGAGCTGCGGCTGATCCTCATTCGGGAATTTCAGACTTTGGCGCGGCTGCGTCACCCCAACATCATCTCGATCCGAGACTATGGCTTTGACGACGATGATCAGCCCTTTTTTACGATGGAACTGCTCGAGGGTGCCTCCAACTTGTTTGAAGCGGGGCAAAACCAACCCCTCAAAACCCAGATCGAACTGCTCGTCCAACTTTTGAACGCACTCGTGTACCTCCACCGCCGAGGTATTCTCCACCGTGACCTGAAGCCCGGAAATGTGCTGGTTCGGGAGGGTCAGGTGAAGGTGTTGGACTTTGGGGCTGCGGTGCATCGTACCGAGAACGAATCGGCGGCGGGGACGATTGCTTATATGGCCCCCGAAGTTCTGACCACTGGTGCAGCCAGTGCATCGAGTGACCTGTATTCGGTGGGCATTATGGCTTACGAACTGCTTACGGGGGGGCACCCTTACGATCTCAACGATACCGCTGGGTTGATCGATCAGGTGTTGTACTCCACCCCCGATCTCTCTAAACTGCCCAAGACGGGCTTATCACCAACTCCGCTGGTGACCATCGATCCCTTTGACCCGAAAGATACTCAGAACCTAGGTGCAAACACCGATGAACTCATTCAGATTGACGTGGACAGCCTGCCCAGTATGGGTTACACCGAACAACTGGATGAGGTGATCGGACGGCTGCTGGCAAAAAAGCCTGAAGAGCGTTATCAAGATGCTGATACAGCGATCCGGGCCTTATGCGCCGCGGCTGGGGTGCCTTTACCTCCGGAGACCGCAGCCCTACGCGAGAGCTTCTTGCAGGGTTCGCCGTTTGTGGGGCGTGAACAGGAGATCGCTGCTCTCGCCAATGCCCTTGAGTCTGCGGCCTTTGGGGCGGGCAGTGGTTGGTTGATCAGCGGTGAGAGTGGGGTAGGTAAGTCGCGCCTGATCAACGAACTGCGCATTCGAGCTTCCAGCAAAGGGTTCATCATTTTGGTAGGGCAGATGCCTAGTGCAGGCGGCACTCCCTACATTTTGTGGCGTGAGATCATGCGCCGTCTAGCCATTAGTGTTGAACTCGCCCCCCTTGAGCAAGGTGTTTTAAAGGCGCTTATCCCTGATCTAGAGTCCTTACTTGAACATCCGATCCCTGATCCTCCACCTGTGGATGCCAGTTCGGCGCAAACTCGGCTCTTTGCCACTATTCGGAATGGTCTCAATCGTCTCGAAAAACCAGCCCTGATTATCCTTGAGGATTTGCAGTGGGCTGATGCTGGCAGTCTTGATCTGCTCAACTGGCTGCGTAAGGATGTTCATGAACGCCCTTTGATGATCATGGGCAGCTACCGCTCAGATGAAGCCCCAACCCTACCCGCACGTCTGCCGGGTATGGAGTATCTGCACCTTGAACGGCTGACCACCGACCAAATCGCTGATCTGAGTGTATATATGCTCGGCGAAGGTGGACGTGAACCGCTCTTGGTTGAACTGCTTCAGCGTGAAACTGAAGGGAATGTATTCTTTTTGGTTGAAGTGGTACGGGCCCTTGCCGAAGACGCCGGAACGCTCGAAGGGGTGCATGAGATGACCTTGCCTTCGAGTGTTTTCGCGGGCGGCATTCGACGCCTCGTGGAGCGGCGTCTGCGCCAGATTCCCCCGGCTATTCGCCCCTTCCTCGATCTGGCGGCCGTATTAGGCAGAAGCATTGATGTGCCCGCGCTTCAAATGGCCTTTGGGGGTGATGTAGTAGAGACCGCCCTTCAAATCTGCACTGATGCGGCCGTGTTAGAAGTGGTTGAAGATCGCTGGCGCTTTGCCCATGACAAACTCCGTGAAGGGGTTCTGGCACGGTTGGCAATTCCCGAACAGACCCGGTTGCATTTTTGGGCTGCGGAAGTGATTGAAGCCGCCTATGATGAAAAGCTCTCGGCCCATTATCCTGCCCTTGCGTATCACTATCAGGAGGCCGGGGATCGGGATTCTGCCCGGCGCTATTGGATTATGGCGGGTGATCGGGCAGCCGCGGAATTGGCGAATGATGACGCCCTTAAGTATTACGATTGGGCGCTGCGACTCACCCCACCCGAAATGCCCCATACCCAATACGAACTGTTTCTAAAGCGAGTTGATCTGATGATCCGCCGCCGTGACCCTGATACGGTGAGAGGAGCGCTGCTGGAACTGCAATCGGTGGCCGATCACCTGACCGCTTCGGAGAAGATTCAAGGTGCGCTTCGGTGGGCTCTCTTTTATGCTTCAATCAATGATCACCGGGCACAGCTTGAAGCAGCAGAACGAATCCTCGAACTCCATCAGGAGTCCGGTGAGGCAGAAGTGCCGATCACGGCCCGGCTTATGCGGGGGGAAGGCTACATGCGCCTGAACCGTTACCAAGAATCCGAGCAGCAGTTTCAGGAAGCCCTAAGGCAGTCCCAAAGTGCTGGATTGACCCGACTCGAAGCACGTGCGCTCAATGAATTAGGGTCTGTGTACTATGAAACAGATGATCTGCCCAGAGCTCTGAGCAGTTATCAGCAGGCCCTTGAGGTTGCCGAAGCCAATGGTGAATGGATGACCCAGTGCGACGCCCTGAATGGGATTGCAATCTCCAACCCTAAGGATTATGGGGCCGCGCAAGCAGCCGTAGAAAAATCGATCCAACTGGCGCGCAAAGCGGGTGACCTCATGCGAACTGCGCGGGGACTGACCAATTTGGGATCGATTCACGGGCGACAGGGCGATCTGGTGCGTGAATCGGTATGCGCCAGCGAATCCGCTGCCATTCAACACTTGATTGGCAACCGACGGGGCGAGGCCATTGCCCTCTACAATCAGGCGAGCATCCAAAAGGACATCGCCCGGTTTAAGGAATCGCGCCAGACCTTTGAGCGGGCGCTCAGTTTAGGGCAGGAGATCGGGGATCGGGACTTGCAGGCGCATTTGTATGCCAGCCTTGCCCAGACCTGTTTCTTGGCGGGCGATCAAGATACTGCGCTGGCTCATGCCCATACCCTGCGGGGGCTGGCTGAGGCACTCCAAGCGCCCAACCATGCAGGCATGAGTTATCTGGTGGTGGGTCTGGTCGCCCTAGAACGTGCGCAGTGGTCTCAAGCCACTGAGTCCCTTCACGCACTTTACCAGATGCGTAAAGAACAGCCCCAGCCCAACAACCAGTGCTTTGTGGCACTGGTCGGTTGGCTCACCGCTTTAGAACGTCAAGGTAAGGTCGAAGTGGTTCAGGCACATCTGGATGAACTGGTGGATCGGGCTTATCAGACCCACCCTCAGTTTGATCCCTTGATTCCTTTAGCCTTTTTGTGGACGTACCAACTGCTCACGGCGATGAACGATCCACGCACCCCTACTTTACTTGAGGCGGGCTATAAGCATGTCCAAACGCTGGCGCAGGGAATCAGTGACGAATCAATGCGTGAGCAGTTCCTGACCCGCGCCCCCGGCAACCGGGAGCTGTGGGCGCTGGGGCAGAAGCCTCAGAACCCCGCATAAATAAAGTTGTGGGAGGCGTTAGAGCCAAAAACGATCACCGCCAACAGTAGGAGCGCGATGATCAGGGCGATCAGGGTTTCCCGGTTGAACAGGTACTTCAGCAGCGGGGATAAAAATCGGGTGAACACACGCATCTGGGATTTTCTCCTCCAGCGCGCTATTATACCGCCTCATGTCACTAACACTCACCCTTGCCCTGATGTTGATCAGCGCCCTGTATTGGATCGCGCTGCCCCCCGGACACCGCCGGACGATGCTGCTCCTCACCAGTTTGATCCTGCTCTATGCTTTACAGCCGCCTCAAGGATACCCACCGCTGGCCTTTGTATTCCCAACCACATTGGTGATCATGACTCTGGGAGTGGGCTGGTTGGCACACCCCGAGTCAAGGCAGGGGTTTGGTCAGGGGCTAGCGGTCACTGTGATGGGCTTGTTCCTTGTCTTTTTTGCACCCAACGCGCAGGTTCTGATCCGGCCTGGAGCAGCCTTTTTGGAACAGGGCATGAATGGTGCTCTAGGCACGGTGATCAGTGCCACAGTTCTGATCGGGGTTTCGGGCAGCCTTGTGGGGCGCAGTTTGCCCCGTTGGAGCTTGATTGGCCTCACTGCCGCCTTGATCCTCATCGTGATTGTGGGGCGGGGTGCGCTTGCCAACCCCTTGAGTCTCTCCGAATTGGGAGAAATACTGCTGATGTCCCTACCCTCAGGGGTATTGGGTTGGAGTCTGATCGGCTTGATCATTTTGAGCTTTGCGCCCTTTGGGATCGCTGCCATTCAGAGTTTCAACGCCCGAAAACGTCTGGCTCTGATCTGGTTGGGGTTGATGGTGGGTTTTCAGGTGCTGATCAAAGCGCAGGGGGTGAACCATGCCGCAGCCGAGGCTCTAAGCGGTTCAAGGTTTGATTTGGGCTGGTTTGCGCTCTCGTACATTTCCTTCCGGTTGGCCCATGTCCTCCTTGATCTGCGTGATGAGAGCCTTGAACAGCCCTACAGCCTGAGCGAGTTTGTGATCTTCACCCTCTTTTTCCCCACTCTCAGTGCGGGGCCCGTCACCCGGCTGGAAGAGATCGTGCCCCAACTTCGGCAGAATCCACCTTATCAGCCCGCGTTCAGCTTGATCGGAGGACTGCGGGTGCTGGCGGGTATGGTCAAGACCTTTGTGATCTCCAATGTATTAGGAATCGCGGTCTTGCAGCCTGCACTGGCACATCATCAAGGAAGTGTACCCGCCCTATGGGTGATGCTCTATGCGACCATGTTCCGCTTTTATTTCGACTTTTCAGGCTACTCCGACATCGCCATTGGTTTGGGGCAGATGTATGGGATCACCTTGCCGGAGAACTTCAAACGCCCCTTTGTTCAGCCCAACCTATCGCTTTTTTGGCAGTCGTGGCATGTATCCCTCTCCACATGGTTTCGCCAGTACTGGTTTAACCCATTGGTGCGTACCCTGATGGGTACCCCTATCCGCAAGCGCCAAAACTGGATTGTCTTTTTTGCCCAGATCAGCACCATGGGTTTAATCGGTTTATGGCATCAGATTGCCCCCAACTGGTTGATTTGGGGGCTGTGGCATGGGGTTGGGCTGTGGGCTTACAAACTGATCAGTGATCGCACTCGCAAATGGCACAGCAAAGAGATCAAACAGCCCGGCCGTGCGCGTTTGATTCGGGCCCTAAGCGTGTTGGTGACAGTGAATTATGTGGCCCTCAGTTTTGCCTTTGTAGCCCTTCCAGATGCGGGTACAGCCCTGCGTTATTTGGTTGCGCTTTTTGGGGTGCGTTTGTAGAATCTTGCCCCGTTTGGGGAGGGTTGAAGACCCTGTCCGTAATATCCAATAGTCAGGAGTTCACATCCCGATGGATGAAATGGTCACTGCCTTTCAGAAGTTTATCGCAGCCGATCTGCTGCGTGACCCTGAATACCAAATTGAAGCCAACCAGTCCCTGATCAAGGGCGGCTTGATCGACTCTTTTTCGCTGGTTCAGGTAGGGTTGTTCATTGAAAAGACGTGGAAGCTCAAAGTCCCAGATCGGGATTTGACGGTAGAACGGATGGACACCATCGATCAGATGGTCGCCTATGTTCAGAACAGGCTTCAAAACAAAAAATGAATACCCCTCCGACCTATTCACGTTTGATCGATGCCGCACACTACCTTTTAAGCAAACGTACCCATGACCGTGCGCTGGTGGCGATCACCACCGACAGCACCCAAACCTTCACCTATGGCGAGTACTTTGCCCGGGCCGCGGGTTACGCTGATACCTTCCGCGAGTTGGGTTTAAAGCCCGGTGAATTGGTGGTGCTGATCCAGCAGCCCAGCGCCGACGTAATGTTTGCCTTCTGGGGCGCGCTGTTGATGGGGGCTGTACCCGCGATCTTCCCCTTTCTGACCGAGAAACTCGATCTGGAATACTACGCCCGGATGGTGCAAAAGCTGGTGAATATCTCGCGTCCGCGACTGATCACCACTTACCCCGATCTGGAGCCGACCCTAAAAGGCGCTTTTGTCGATCTGCCAGAGCCGCCGATGGTCACGGTAACCCAACCGGGGCGGGTAGGCGATGCGGACGCATGGATTGCGGCATACCCCGATCACATCACTCCGGATCAGGTGGCATTTTTGCAGCATTCTTCTGGCACCACTGGGCTGCAAAAGGGGATCACTTTCTCCCATCAGGCAACCCTGCGTTATGTCGAAAGCGCCTCCAGCGCCCTCGGCCTAAGCGAAGCAGATACTTACATCACTTGGCTGCCCCTCTACCACGATATGGGGCTGATCGGCACCTTCATGATGCCTTTTTTGGCGGGTGTGGGGATTGTCACCATGTCGCCTTTCCAATGGGTGCGCGATCCCAAAGTGATGCTGCGGGCCTTTCACAGCTACGGGGGGACGGTCACGTGGATGCCCAACTTCGCCCTGAATTTTATGGCGCAGCGGATCAACCCCGATGATCTTGAAGGTCTCGACCTGTCCTCGTGGCGACTGCTGGTGAACGCATCAGAGCCGGTGCGGGCGGAAAGCAATCACCTGTTCAGCACACACTTTGCGCCCTACGGATTTAAGGCAGAGTCTCTGGGGGTGGCATGGGGTACCGCCGAAACGATCATGGCCATCACCTACACCCCTTTAGGACAGCCCCCCACCATTGATTGGGTAGATCGGAAACGGATCAGTGAGGAACGGATCGCGCTGCCCGTGCCTGAGAATGCACCGGAGAGCATGGCTTACGCTTCTTGTGGGCGTTTGATCCGGGGTATGGAACTTAAGATTGTGGATGAAGAAGGTAGGGAACTGCCAGAGCGCCGGGTGGGAAATGTGCTGGTGCGAGGCGAATACATGTTCAGCGGTTACTACCATCGCCCCGATCTGACCGAGAATGCCTTTCAGGAGGGCTGGTTTAAGACGGGTGATCTGGGTTATGTAGCCGAGGGTGAGTTATACATCTGCGGGCGCAAAAAAGACCTGATCATTGTTGGTGGCAAAAACGTGTATCCCCAAGACCTTGAGGATGTACTCAACACTGTACCGGGGGTCAAGGCGGGGCGTGCAGTCGCCTTTGGGATGCTTAATGAAGCCTTGGGTACCGAGGATATTTACGTGATCTGTGAGGTGACCACCCCCGATCCTGACGAACGGCGCAAGATCGAGCGTGAGATTCGCCAGCGGCTCACCCGGCAGGCAGACGTGACGGCCCATCGGGTGATCCTCAAAGACCTCGGCTGGTTGGTCAAAAGCACAAGCGGTAAGATGGCCCGCAGCGCGAACCGCGACAAGTATATTCAGGAATTACAGGCCCAGACGGCCAAAGCCTGATGGATGGATGGCGCTGGCTGCCCTCAGATCGATCTTGGCGGGGTGCGGCACGGTTGGCCGTTAAAGTGGCCCTGATCGCTGCCGCGCTCAACTTGATCTACGCCCTGATCCAACCCATGAACTGGCTGGAAGGGGTAAGTGTCTATAACCATCTGGTGCCCGGCCGGCTGCGCTTCAGTTTTCAGGATCAGAATACGATCTACGCCACCACCGTGGTGCGTCTGACTCAGATGTTCGCTCAGCACGAGATTAGCGGCAGCCCCCGCGTTCCCAATCAGACCCGAATTGCCTTTTTGGGGGGGTCTTCGATCTGGGGTTATGGGTTGAGTCCTCATGATACCTTCGCGGCCTGCCTTCAACGGGACTTCCAAGCCCCTGACGGGCGTTCGATTCGGAGCTTTAACCTCGCTTATCCTGCGCCTTCGATGCTGCGTGATCTGATCACGCTGCGCCGGGCCCTGCAATACGATCTGGATACGGTGGTCTGGTTTGTGGGCGGAATCGGCATTCTGCGTCCACGTATGTTCGTAGCGCCCATGCTTGCCTATAACCCGGAGGAAGTACGTTCACTCATGGATGAGCTGAATATTAGCCCTCCGGAAAAGGCACAACCGCCCGCTGACCCCGATTTTTGGGCGCGCACCCTCATCGGTGACCGGGCCCGGATCGTGACTTGGACGCGGGATCAGCTTTGGGGGCTGGATTGGCTTCAGCGGGGCGAAGATGGCATCCCCTTTGGTCCTTCGGTGCGCTACCGTGACCCTGACCCTGATAGCGAAGGGGAGGGAGTCATCTTTGATCCCAACTTCCCCCTGAATCCCGGTGAGGTGAGCGACGTTGACTTTATGTTTGATCTGGTGGCGGCTGGCCATCAGATGGCGGCAGCCGCGGGGGTGCGGGTGATCCTGTTCATCGATCCCATGTGGTACGCGCCCGAAGGCACGGCGACCCTACGTTACAATGAGTATTTTCCCCGATGGTACTTTGACCAGTTCCAGCAGAGCTTTGAGCGGACTGCTGCCCAGAATGGTTGGGAACTGCACGACTGGTCACAGGCCTTGCCCAACGAGTCCTTCACCGATTCGGTCTTTCACTACACCCCGGAAGCCGCCTGCGAACTAGCCCGTCAGTTTGTGCCTCTGCTCCAAAACCGGGAGGGCGAATGATGCGCCTATCAGCATCGCTTGTGCGCGGGTTTGGGCTTCTTCTGGGAACGGGCGTTTTGGTTTGTGTGGCTTTCATCATGACCGTCAGAACAGGTTCGATGGTGGGTGATTTCCTGTCCGAACGCTGTTATGTGGAGGCGCGTTATGCGGCCCATCTGGCGCAGGGGAGAGGCTTCAGCGCCAACCCCGATCAGGTCAGTGAACTGGCCCCGCCGTTTGTGCCTAGTGCGGTACTTGCCGCTCTGTCCAGAATCCTAGATCGGGACACAGCCCGGTTGGATCAATGGTTTACGCCAGCCCTGATCGGGTTTTCTGGGGTGCTGCTGGGGCTGCTGCTGATCGGGGCGAAGGTCTCCCTGTGGGGGGCGATCCCGGCGGCTTTGATCAGTATGGGTGGCGGTTATATCTGGGGTGCGCCGTGCAGTTCGCCCCATGTGAACATGGTGATCGTTTTGAGCGCGCTGATCTTCACCCAGCGTGGATACTTCCGCTGGGGTGGAATCCTCGCTGGTTTGGCCGTAGGGGCAGGATTGGAAAACCTCGCCCTGATGGCTCTGATCGGGGCTTTTGTGAAGGATTCCATCGCTCGGCGGCATTTTGTGATCGGCGCTCTGATTCCTTTGGCAGGACTAATCGCACTGATGATTATCGGGATCATCCCGGCGCGCCCCTTGATCCTTTTTGAGGGGGGATCCCCATTGGAAAATGCGATCCCTATCCTCGAAAAGATGCCCCTGCTTCTGATATATGGGGCGGCGGCGCTGATCGGGGTGGGGA
>JACSRJ010000212.1 GCA_014879835.1 Anaerolinea sp. | reverse complement strand
AACCACTCCAGCAGATGTGGACGTTTGAAGTCTGGCGAATTCACCCTTCGCCCTCACTTTCGCGGTTTAGAATGTGATCAAAAGTCTGTCCGATCTGGTTATCCTCAACCTTTTGCCCCTCCGCAAAATCGACCATAAACTGGCTGCGGCGCTGACGAAGGGCAAGCGCAGCCACAGCGCGTACATCGCCCACATGAGCGCGATCTCGCCCATCAGCAGCCGCATAAGCGCGGGCGGCCTCAAACATCACGTATTCAGCGCGATGAGAGTCAATATCGAGGCGGCGCACGAGTTCCAACCCGATGTCGAGGGCCTCATCGGTCAGTTCCACTTCCTTAACCAGTTCGCGGGCGGCAGTGACATCTTCGCGGGCGATGACCGTTGGGTTTGCCCACTCACGGATGAAGGCCCGACTGTTGCCGCGATAAGCACGCACCCGGTTATAGATTTCGAGCCGATCCTCTTTTTGCATCAGACCCCGCACCACCACCCGCAATCCAAAACGATCCATGAGCTGCGGACGCAGGTTTCCTTCTTCTGGATTCATAGAACCGATCAACACAAACCGGGATCGGTAGGTACCGGAGATCGCGCCGCGCCGCACCGTATAGGACCCTGCTGCTGAAGCGTCAAGGATAGCATCCACAATCTGATCTTCTAGCAAATTTACCTCATCCACGTACAGCAGATTTTGGTCAGCGCGGGCGAGGATACCCCGCTCCACTTTCACTTTGTGCTGCTGAACCGCAATCCGCTCATTAACCCCGCCCACCACATCATCAAGGCGTGCATTGAGGGGCAGTTCGATCATGTTGACCGACCCCCAACGGGTAATACTCTCACCAGCACGTAGTCTGCGTAAACAACTGGCGCACACCCCAGCTTCACCTTCACGGGCATAGTCTTCGGGCAGGCAGCCTTCACCGTTTTCGCAGGCGCTCACTTCAACATCAGGAAGTAGGGTCGTCAAAGCGCGGACGGCCGTGGTTTTTCCCGTACCTCGCGGACCGATCAACAGAACCCCGCCAATGTTGGGGTTGATTACCGCCAGCAGCAGCGCGATTCGCATTTCGGTCTGCCCCACCAGCGCTAGAAATGGGAAGGGCAGGTTTTCGGCCAAACCCAATTCCGCGGGTTTGGCCGAGAGGATCGCCCGTGCGCCTGATGTGCTGAGCATCCGCAAGAGCATCGAAGGCAGATGCCCTTCAGGCGGGTTCTCTGGGTCGATGGGAGGCAGAACAGGTTGATCACTCATGAGGTGGGCCACTCCGTGCCTACTGATGTCCCAAAATTCGATGTGGGATATAAGGTGCTTCAAGGGAGTCAATTTCCTCTGGCGAGAGTTTGATCTCAAGCGCGCCGAGGGCCTCGTCAAGTTGATACATCTTGGTCACCCCAATGATCGGCGCGGTGATACCGGGCTTGTGAAGCATCCATGCCAGCGCGATCTGGGCGGGCTTGACCCCGCGCTTTGCGGCCAGCGCCGAGACCGCATCCGCAACCGCAAAATCAGTATCCTGATAATAAAGCATATGAGCGAACTCATCGGTGCGAGCGCGGACAGTCTCATCTTCTCGACTGCGAGAGCGGTTACCTGCCAAAAAGCCACGCGCTAGTGGTGACCATGGAATCACCCCAATGCCCTGATCAAGGCACAAAGGAATCATCTCCCGTTCTTCCTCACGATAGACCAGATTGTAATGATTTTGCATCGATACAAACTGGCTCCAACCGTGCTGTCGGGAAACAAAAAGGGCCTTAGCAAACTGCCACGCATACATACTCGAAGCGCCAATATAGAGCGCTTTTCCAGATCGCACCACGTCGTTGAGGGCTTCCAATGTCTCTTCGATGGGAGTATCAACATCCCAACGATGAATCTGATAGAGATCAACATAATCCGTTCCGAGGCGGCGCAGCGAAGCATCTATTGATTCCATGATATGCTTACGCGACAGCCCTCGCTGGTTGGGTTTGTTCCCGCTGGGGTGATACACCTTCGTTGCAATCACCACCTCATCCCGGCGGGCGAATTCCCGCAGCGCCTTCCCAGTGATCTCCTCACTCACCCCAAGTGAGTACATATCAGCAGTGTCGAAGAAGTTGATCCCAGACTCCACTGCACGTTGGATAAAAGGCATAGAATCAGCCTCATCCAAGACCCAAGAGCGCCACTGTGAAGAACCATAACTCATCATTCCCAGACATAAACGCGAGACTTTTAGCCCGGTATGCCCCAATCGAATGTACTGCATGATGATCACGCTCCCTGCATCTACCTCTGAGGCATTATAGCATTGAAGACATTTCGGTTCTGTTCAAAAGGGATAGGCGTTATGTGCTTACCCTATACCCTCTTCGCCCACACACGGGCGAAGGGGGTAATGGTTCTTTGAGAGGACTTCTCCCGCACACTGCCCCATGTGAGGGGATGAGTCCTAACCTACAATCAGGCTAGACGCATCCATTGAAGCGGGCACGGGCAGCCCTAACAAGCCCAGAATCGTGGGCGAAACATTACATAGATTGCCCTCTTGCAGTTTCGGTTTGCTGCCGTCAGGGGTGATCACAATGAAGGGTACCCGTGACATGGTGTGGGCTGTGTGCGGCTGTCCGGTTTCTGGGTCGATCATCATTTCGCAGTTGCCGTGATCAGCCGTGACCAGCACCGTTGCGCCCACTTCTTTGAGTGCCTCAAGAAGCCCCTTTAGCTGCGCGTCAACCGTCTCGACTGCTTTGATCGCCGCCTCCAACACACCCGTATGCCCAACCATATCGGGGTTCGCAAAATTGAGCAGGATGAAGTCGAACTTACGGCTCAAGATCTGCTCCACCGCCCGATTTGCCAGAGATATAGCGCTCATCTCCGGTTTCTTATCGTAGGTGGGCACGTCTTTGGGGCTGTCCACCAAGATTCGCTCCTCACCGGGGAACGGCTCATCGCGCTGCCCGTTAAAGAAGAAGGTCACATGACGGTACTTTTCGGTCTCCGCCATGTGAAGCTGAGTTTTGCCCGCTTTGCTCAGCACTTCAGCGATACAGGTATCCTGAGGGGGGCGAATGAACGCTTTGGGGCTGGTCACATCATCGCCCCACGTGCCCATGGTCACAAAGTGCAGATCGCGCAGCCGCTCACGGGCAAAACCTGAAAACTCATCATTCATCAGGGCATAATAAATCTGACGCATCCGATCCCCGCGGAAGTTAAAACCGATGATGGTATCGCCACTCTCGATGCAGGCAGTCGGTTGGCCCTCCGGGGTGGTGATCACATAGGGAAACAGGAATTCGTCCGTTTTGCCCTCGGCATAGGCGGCGGTGATGGCGGCTTCGGCACTGGCGACCTTACGTTCAGCCTCGCCTTGAACCAAAGCCCGATAGGCCAGCTCCGTCCGATCCCAGCGCTTATCACGATCCATCACGTAATAACGCCCGATCACGGTGGCGATCTTGCCTACGCCCACTTTATTGAGGTGCGCCTGCAAGTTGGCCAGATGTTCCTTGCCACTGGTAGGAGGGGTATCACGTCCGTCGGTGAAAGCGTGCAGCGCCAATCGGGTCACCCCACGCTGCTTTGCCATATCGATCAGGGCGTAGATGTGGGTGATATAACTGTGAATGCCACCATCACTGACCAAGCCCATCAAGTGCAGGGTTCCGCCTTTTGCGGCCCGATCCATTGCTTCACTCAGTACGGGGTTCTTAAAGAACTCACCGCTTTCGATTTGTTTATCAATATAGGTCAAATCGGTATAGATCATTGTCCCCGCGCCAAGGTTCAGATGACCCACCTCACTGCCGCCAATCTGCCCTTTGGGCAGCCCAACACATTCCCCCGATGCGCCCAAGGTTGTGGTCGCATAGTTGCCGCTTTCCCATAGATGGTTGAAGGTGGGAACCTTGCCCAACTTGACTGCATTGCCTTCGCGGGCTTCGCGTAGACCCCATCCATCAAGGATGATGAGCATGACTGTCACGGTGAAAATCCTTTCAGCTCCGTGTGTTTGTTCAATTCTGCATGAGTATACCTTGCCCTGACCTACAGGGAGTGAGTATTCTTGTGTCCGGTTGTAATGTTGAGAGGGATGCTCGATGCAAACTATTCTGGTGACGGGCGGCGCAGGCTTTATCGGCAGTGCGTTTGTACGCTATATGGTGGAAAAATATCCGCACTATCGGATTATTGTTCTGGATAAACTGACCTATGCGGGCAACATGGATAACCTGCTGCCCGTCAGTGATGAACCCAACTACAAGTTTTATCGGGGTGATATTGCCGATCATGGGGCCGTTCGCGGGGTGATCGAAACCGAGAAGATCGATTCCATCGTGAATTTCGCGGCGGAATCCCATGTGGATCGGAGCATCCTCAGCCCTGATGCGTTCATCCAAACCGATGTGATGGGGGTCTATGTCCTGTTGGAAGAAGCCCGGCGGGCCGGGGTGACTCGTTTTCATCAGGTCAGCACCGATGAGGTTTACGGTTCGATCCCGGTGGGGTTCTTTAAGGAAGGGGATCCCCTTGAACCCAACAGCCCCTACGCGGCCAGCAAAGCCGGGGGCGAGATGATGGTTCGGGCTTATCACGTCACCTACGGCATGAACACGACTGTCACCAGAGGCAGCAACACCTTTGGCGAATATCAGTACCCGGAGAAGGTGCTGCCCCTGTTCATCACCGAAGCCATTGATGATCGCCCCCTGCCGGTTTATGGTGACGGGATGCAGGTGCGCGATTGGCTCTATGTGGACGATCACGCCAGCGCCATTGATCTGGTGCTGCATCAGGGCAAACCCGGCGAGATTTACAATGTGGGCGGCGAAAATGAGCAGCACAACATCGAGGTCACCCGGATGATGCTGCGTTTTTTGGAAAAACCCGAAAGTTTGATTCGTTATGTGAAGGATCGCCCCGGCCACGACCGCCGTTATGCGCTCACCTGCGAGAAAATCCGGGCGCTCGGTTGGCACCCCAGTGGAGACTTCCCCGCGCTGCTTGAGAAAACCATCCGCTGGTATCAGAAAAACGAGTGGTGGTGGCGCAAGATCAAAACCGGGGAGTATCTCGAATACTATAAAAAGCAGTATGCGGAGCGCCTCACCGAGGGAAATTGAAGAAGCCGCGCCTCCGGATTACCCGCCGAATCACCCTCATCCCTACAGCATTTACCCTGAGGTCTGAGCTGTTAACGGTGAGATTGAGGGGAAACCCCTCAAAAATGCCCTCCCTTTCTGCCGCACGCGGTAGAAGGGAGGCGTAGGGAGGTGAGGGTTATAGGGGGGAATCAGATCGTGCCTTCCTTCCCCAAACAATCCTCGTCTCGGCGTGGTAAACGGCATTCAGACTCTCTTTTATGACTCCTTTTACAACCCTGCTCGCCGAATTCGGTGTAAGATCAGCACTGTCCACAAGGATTGTATAGGGATGAGGGTTGTAAGATGGCGAAACGATGTATTCGATCTGTTATTGTGTTCACCCTGACTGCGCTGATGGTATTTTCAGTTTGGAGCCTAGCCCCAGCCACACCCGCGGTTGCCCAGTCATCCACCTGCCCCGAAATCGTTAAAACCGCTTTTCAACAAACCGCGGCCCAGTGTGCCCGTACCGGACGTAACAAAACCTGCTATGGCAACCTTGCGGCACGGGTGAGTTTTAATACGGGTTTTGAAAACGCCAAATTTGAGAAGCCGGGTGATGTGGTGGACTTAAACGCCATCCGGTCGCTGAGCCTTAGCCCGATGGATCTTGATGCGCCCGCATGGGGTGTGATCCTGATGCGCCTTCAGGCGAATCTGCCCGACTCCGAGCCAAATGAGGCTGTCACCATGATCATCTTTGGCAGTGTCACGGTGACCGATGCCAAGGCCATACCAGAAGCACATGTGCCCAATTCGTTCCAGCCCATGCAGGCGTTTTACCTCAAATCCAGCGGGCGTAAAGCCTGTCAGGAAGCCCCCAAAGAAGGTGTTCTGATCCAGACTCCCAAAGGCAAAAAGAAGGTCGAACTGTGGATCAATGGCGCAGAGGTTAAGATCGGCTCAACGGCCTTTGTGGAGACACTGGTTGATGGTGAATGGAGTCTGAATGTCCTTGAGGGCACGGCCGAAGTCAAAGCGGGCGGCGTGACCCGTCTAGGGCTGCCCGGTGAGCGTATCTGGGTGCCGATGAGCGCAGGACTCCTGCCCAGAGGCCCCGCCCGCGAGGTTCAACCCTACAACCCTGCGGCCGCCAACAATGCCCTGCCCCTTGATCTCCTGCCCCGCAAGATCGAGATTGTGGAGCCTCGGCCCAACACCCCGGCAGATGGACGCCAAGAAGAAGGCGAAGAGGGTACTATTGTCGATGGTATCCTGCAAACGGTGCGGGGTGAAAATCCGACGGTGATTGTGGTTGCGGGGGTGGCTTTTGAAGTCCCCAATGCCGATCTTCTGCGTGAGGTACAGCGGGGTGAACCCGTGCGGGCCATCGGCACCAAGGACGGTGAAAAACTGGTCCTCACCAGCATCACTTCTCTGCTAGACGCACCCAAGATGGGACGTTTCACCGAGTTAAAAGAGGCCTTTGAACGAGAACGTTTAGGACGTGAACGGTAACCAGTGTGAACGAAACAGCACCTGATCTGGCAGGCAAGATCATCCGGGGTTATGAGCTAAAAGCGCAGATCGGGGCGGGCGGATTTGGCGCAGTTTACAGCGCTTACCAGCCCGCCATCAAACGGGAGGTCGCTGTTAAGGTGATTCTCCCGGATTACGCCAACAAAGCCGAGTTCATCCGGGAGTTTGAGAGTGAAGCTCAGCTTGTGGCGCGCCTTGAACACCCCAACATTGTCCCCCTATATGACTTCTGGCGAGAACCGGGTGGGGCCTATCTGGTCATGCGCTGGCTTCGTGGTGGCTCCCTTCGGGCGGCGCTTACCGCCTCTAACTTTACGCCTCAGTCTGTAGCCCGTCTGCTGGAGCAAATCGCCTCTGGGTTGGCCGTCGCCCACCGTAAAGGCATTGTGCATCGGGACATTAAGCCTGATAACATCCTGCTTGATGAAGATCGCAACGCTTATCTGGCTGATTTTGGGATCGCCAAGATCACTTCTGAGCGCGACGCCAATTCCGATCATCTGATGGTGGGATCGCCCGCATACATTGCTCCCGAACAGGTTTTGGGGCAGGTGGTCTCACCCCAGACTGATCTGTACAGTTTGGGGATCGTGATCTACGAGCTGTTGATGGGCAAACGTCCCTTCCAAGAGGAGACGGCCACTGAACTGCTGATCAAACATATCAACGCTGCCGTCCCCTCGGTTCAAGAGCACTTCTCCCCAGCCATTGACAACGTGATTCAGCGCGCCACGGCCAAAGCCCCAGAACAGCGCTACCCCGACGCAATCAGCATGGCAACGGCCTTTCGACGGGCTATCACAGAGGACGATGGCACTGCTGATGATGCCTCCGTGCCGTCGCCGATTCCGGATGCGACCCCATCACGCCGCAGTGGGCACAAACGCACCACCATCAAGTCCCCAGACAACGCCACTGCACGAATTGACGCGACCCCCAACCGCGATGCTGAAACCATGCGTATCCATGAGCCGATCAACCCCTATAAAGGGCTGCGCGCTTTTCAGGAGGCGGATGCCAACGATTTTTTCGGGCGTGAGCTTGAGGTACATAAACTCATTGAGCGACTCAAGGAAGATGTGCCCAACCGTCGCTTTTTGGCGTTGGTGGGCGCAAGTGGATCAGGCAAGTCCAGTTTGGCGCGGGCAGGATTAATCCCAGCCCTGCGTCGGGGGGCACTGCCCGGTTCTGATAAGTGGTTTTTTGCCTCCTTCATCCCCGGCGCTGCGCCCTTTGATGAATTGGCCCAAGCCTTACTCGAAGTGGCCGTGGATGTCCCCTCCAATTTTGCGGCCCGTCTGGCAGAAATTGATGACGCTTTACAAACCCTACTGCCTACCCTGCTCCCGGATGAGCCGGATGCTCAGCTATTTTTGATGATTGATCAATTTGAAGAAGTTTTTACGGCCTGCCCCGATGAAAACATCCGGATGCAGTTTCTGCGCGAGATTCAGACCACCCTCAACGCGCCCGGATCACGTTTGTGGGTGGCGATCACCTTACGCGCAGACTTTTATGATCGTCCCCTTCAGTACCCTGAGTTTGGAGATTTACTGCGCCAGCGCACCGAGGTCATCCTGCCCCTCAATAACGAGGCTATGGCCGCGGCGATCAGTGCGCCCGCGCTGCGAGCAGGGTTAACCCTTGAAGCCGGGGTTTTGGAGACCATCCTTAAGGATGTCTCAGCCCAGCCGGGGGCCCTGCCCCTGATGCAGTATTCGCTTACAGAGCTGTTTGAGCGCCGTCAGGGTCTACAGCTTACCCTGAAGGCCTATGAGGAGAGCGGCGGAGTACTAGGGGCCCTTGCCCGCCGCGCCGATCAGCTCTATGAAACCTTGGATACACCTTCACAGGATTTGGCCCGAGCGATGTTTTTGCGCTTGGTCACGCTGGGAGAAGGCACCGAGGACACCCGTCGTCGGGTCGTGCGTGCGGAACTGAGCGCCCTTGCCAACGATGATCGCCTTGATCACCTTCTATCACTCTATGGCGGCTACCGTCTGCTCAGTTTTGATCGTGATCCGATCACCCGTGCCCCGACCATTGAACTGGCCCACGAAGCGCTCATCCGTGCGTGGGGACGTCTTCGTGATTGGCTTGCCTCCAGCCGCGACGAGGTGCGCACACAGCGCCGTTTAAGTGCCTCGGTAGAGGAATGGGAGAATGCTGGACATGATCCTAGCTTTTTGGCCTCTGGGGCCCGTTTAGACCAATTCAGTGAGTGGCTGCGCACAAGCCATCTGGGCATTACCCACCGGGAACGGACTTACCTTGAGTCCAGTATCGCTGAACAAGCGGCAAAACGCGCCCAAGACGAGCGGATTGCGCGGCGGGTGCAGAACTTCGGACGGGCTGCGGCTGTCTTAGGGGTTATGGTGGTGCTGGCGCTGGCTGCTACTGCTTTTGCGGCGGCTCAGGCAGGACAGGCCCGCTCCGAAGTTGAGATTGCCGCCCAAACCCTGACCCCAGTACCGCGCACCCTGACCCCAGTTCAACTGACACTGGTGGCCGGGAACGCCCTCATTCGCTCTGGACAGGCAACTGCAACCAGCGTAGCCGTTGCCCGACAGCAGCAGGAGGCGCTGATCGAGTCTTTGCGTTTGGGTAATGCCGCTAGCAACTTATTGGGGGAATCAAGCAGCAGCCCTGAACTCGCGGCACTTCTGGCGATACGTGCGTTACGCACTGCCTACACGGTGCCCGCAGATGCGGCGCTGGTGATGGCATTTGATCGCATGTATGCCCGTGAGGTCATGAGCAGTCACACCGATACGGTCACCGCAGTGGCCCTTGCCCCTGATGGAACTCGCTTCAGCAGCGGCCAAGACGGGGCGCTTTATCGCTGGCGGGATCAAGCAGCCACCCTACTGTTTAGCGGCGATTCCCCCGTTCGGGCACTTGCCCTTAGCCCGGAAGCCTCCCCTGAACTGGTGATCATCGCCGATGATGACGGCGTGATTCGCCTGCTGAATGCCCGTGATGGCAAGGTGATCCGCGAAATCACCCAAGCCCATAAAAGCCCCATCCTTTGCCTTGCTTTTGCCCCGGATGGCAGTCTTTTTGCCTCTGGTGGGGTAGAGGGTGAGATTCACCTGTGGGATAAAACGGGCACACGGGTGAAGTCTTGGGCAGCCCACGACGGAGGGACGCTGGCGCTTGCCTTTGCCCCTAATAGCAGCGCTCTGCTCTCCGGTGGGGTGGATGGTTATTCGCGGCTGTGGTCGATCCCAGAGTCCAGCCTAAGGACTGAAATGGAATGGATCGACCCCGTCTTAGGGGTTGCCTACCCTCAACCGGGATCCGATCAAGGGGATGGTCAATGGGCAGTGATCAGCGCGGGCAGTGAAGCCACCTTGATCAACCCTGAGAACGGCGAAACACGCCTGACTTTTCGAGGACACACCGATCTGGTGAATGCGGCCAGTTTCAACCAAGATGGCTCTCAGGTGGTCACCGTAAGCGCCGATGGTACGTTACGGGTTTGGAATATCCAAGAGAACAACCCCAACCTTGATCAGCCGATTCTGCTAGGACACACCGACTCGGTGCTGGCTGTATCGGTCAACGGAACTGATCAGATTCTAACGGGGAGCGCTGATCAAACGGTGCGTCTGTGGGAGATTCGCTCCAACGGCAGTGATATGCGCCTCCGTTCAGCTTCTCTGGCTGCCCCTGCCGATCCGGGGATCAGTGTGGTGCGGTTGATGGAAGGGACTACTTCGCTTCTGGTGGGCACACACAACGGCTATTGGATCGGTGATTTTGAGACTGGGCGCATTGTCTCAAATGAGGATGAAGTGAAGCACCGGATACAAGTCACGGCGCATTCGGGGAAGTGGCTGATGATGGGAACCTCAACCCTGTTCCAGTTTGATCTTACCCAGAAGAAAATCCTCAAATACTTCGAACTGCCCGATCATGCTGCGGATGCTGTCCTCATGAGTACGGCCCTATCGCCTGATGACCGACTGCTGCTCACAGGCTGGAATGATCGTGCCGTGCGACTCTGGGACATTGAGAAGGGTGGGTTATTCCGGGTTTGGGAACAACGTCAAGACTGGGTGGGTGCAGTGGCATTTACCCCCGACGGCAAGGCGATCATTGTGACCGACCTAAGCGGTGGAATCAGCCTGATCACGCTGGAAACAGGACAGGAGCGCCCTCTGGGCAAACTGGATCGCCCGATCTGGTCTGTGACCGTTTCGCCGGATGGGCAAATAGCGGTCACAGGTGATGAGAACGGTCAACTGACCTTCTGGAGCCTGCCATCAGGACGCATTGAACGGGTCATCAAGGCACACAGTTTACAGATAGGGGCCCTCGCTTTCTCCGCTGATGGACGCTACTTACTTTCGGGCAGCGCGGATCGTTCTGGGGTGATCACCGAAAGCGCAACCGGGCGGGAGTATCGCCGCTTGATCGCGCATGAAGCGGAAATATCGGCGGTGGCTTTTTCCCCCGACGGGAAGTTGGCAATCACAGGCAGTGCGGATGGGGAAGTACGCTTGTGGGACGTGGACTATCAGACCTTTGGAGATCGAGTCTGTAAGCGCCTGAATGCGGTTCAGCGACGCCTGAGCACTGCTGAACAAGGGCGTTACGGGATCGGGGATCGAAATATCTGCCCTGAGGATTGAACAAACCCTGTTGACCGGAAGCGAGACCGGATGTGCACCGTTCGCTCTTTGGTTCACCCACCGCCTTACATTTCCCAACAAAGGCAGTGGGCGTCCTGAGGGGCTTTTTGGGGCGAACCCCTCAGTTTCTGTTGATCGATTGTTATTGGGGTTGGGTTAGGGTAATGCTCGAACGTCCTACCGTCGACCCATCCTCATTGTAATAACCGGTGATGGCCGCATGGGCAAACAGACTCGTGATCCCCTTGATGACCTTGAGTCCCTCCTCAAAGCTGCGGATCATCTCCAAACGCCGTTTCTCTGCCGCATCGGGGTCTGGGGTTGCAGTCGGTGCGGGCGTGCTTCCTACTGAGGCGATTACAGGTGTAGAGAACGTCATCGGCCCCGCCTGACGAACCAAACCCACGCTGATCAGCAACCCGATCAAGTCAAAACCACTTGGGGACAGATACCAGATTTGCGTCGGCGCATTGAGGAAAAACCCCGTCGCGTCCTTATAGGCGTCGGTGGTATCTAGCCCCGGTGCGCCGCTGAAGATCGCTTCGGCCGCGGCCCGCGTGGCAATGACAAACACCTTGTCATTGGCCCCGATCACGATCTCAAAAGGAGATGAAAGCCGTTCATCTTTGACGCTCAAGACCGTGGAAGGCACACCAGCAACTGCCTCCTGACGAACTTCAAGATTAGGGACTTTCCCCTCCGAATTGGCGATGATGGCGGCACCCAACTTCTCGGCCACATTTTTGGCTTTGGTGGGGTCTGTAGCCTCGATCACCAATCCGCCCCCAAAAGCATCAAGACTGAAAGGTTCGTTGAGCGACATGCTGATCAGGGGGTTAGGGGCGTCCGGGTTGTAGCTCAAAAAGAAGCCGTAATCCCCTGTCATCCATGAGAGGACATCTGCCTCCAGATCAAGCCCAGTGAGGGTTTTGAACTCTTCTTTGCTCCGCTCCCAGCGGGCATCAAAGGCACTATTCTGCGCAGCTTCACTGAGTCGTGATAAGGAAATGACCATGTCCACCAGACCCTTAAAGTCGGATTGGTGGATAAGGGCGGAAGTACCCGCTGGGAAATAACTTACAAAGGCAGGGTTGACAGGTTTGCTATAGGGATAGGTATAGCCTGCTGAGGCCAGTCCTTCAGGGTAAAGATATTGAACCGTATCCAACGAGAAAGTACGATCCTCAAGAATCGTCCCTCCAATGGCAATGGGCCCAACCGCGCTCAATAAGGCGAGTTGGATGGGGGGCATGTTGCCCCCAAAACGCCCTAGTTCGCTCCTAAGCATGGACATGATGGATGATAAATCGAAATAAGCCAGCACATTGTAGGAGGGTGCGGGCAGTTTGTTCAGAGTGGCACCGAAAGTTTTACTGTCGGAGAGTTTGTCACCGCGTCCAAGTGCAGCATTCAGCGAACCCTTGGTTGCGATCAGCAGCACTGAGTCCCCCAAAAGCAGATCCCCGGAAACGAACTGATTGCCTACGTAGAGGGTGAATGCACCCTGAGTCCGTTTTTCAAACTGGGGTTCACGGGCAATGGCTAAAACCCGATCCACAAAGGCTTCAGCCTTAGCGCGATCCGTGATTTCGACCGCGATCACAAACTCAGGACTCGATCCTCCCATCCGAGACCCCAAGATCATGGATTCAAGGGAACCAATACCTATGGCCGCATGTTTGCCTAACCATGGGCGAATGTCTTGGGCCCAATCAAAACCGCCAATCCTTAGGGTTTGTTCAAGGGTGCTGCGCAGCGGGCGTTCAGGCACATTAACATTGGGGAATCGCCGGACCACGCGCTCGATAAGGGTATCAAGGATTTGCAGGTGTTCATCATCGATCCGAACGGCACCAAAAAGAGTGGTACTGGCGGGCATGTATTGCGCCAGTTGGAGAATTTCGAGGGTTTGGGTGGTCAGCGATTGAGTCCGGGATAATGGGGCAAGGGCATTTGCAGGTAGTCCCCCGGACAATAACGCGGCTATCAAGAGGGTCAAAACAGCCATACGGAACTTAGGCATCTTTCAGTTTCCTTCCCTGTTGACGAGGTACAAGTTGAGTATACTCGCAGATGGTTAACCCCATGTTAGACCGGTGAGGGCAAACCCGGTAACAGATTGCCTTCTCAAATGACCTCTTACGCCCATGTGGAGCCAAGTGCGACCTGCAAAGGGTGAAAGGATAGAACCGCCGCAAGGAGGATATTTTGGGGGGAACGCCCCTCAACCACCCTCAAGAGGTGGCCAAGGGGACGGAGAAAACAGGGGCTAAACGACCAGATTCTCAGCCTCGATCACGAGTGCTTCAAGGGCCTTGATCCCTTCTTCCCAGAAAGAGGGGTTGGTCAAATCCACGCCAACACGGGCAAGGATGTTCTCTGGTTTGTCAGAACCGCCTGACGCCAACACTTCTAGATACTTGGGCACAAAGGCTTTACCCTCTACCTGATACCGGTTAAAGAGGGCCAACACCAGAAGTTCACCAAAAGCATAAGCGTAGACATAACCGGGGGTGTGAATAAAATGCGGGATGTACGCCCACCACAACCGGTAATCATCGCGCAGAGTCACACTGTCCCCAAACATGGCACACTGAGTCTCGTACCATGCCTGCCCAAATTCCTCCGCGGTTAGTTCCCCTTTTTGGCGGCGGGTATTGTGGATCGCGTCTTCAAAGCGATTCATGCTGATCTGGCGGAAGATGGTTGCAAAGGAGCCTTCGATTTTGGATGCCAACATCGACAACCGCACCTGCGGATCACGCTCGCGGTGCATCAGGTCTTTAAAGACCAGCATCTCCCCAAAGACCGAGGCCATCTCTGCGGTGGTCAGGGGCGTATAAGCGCCAAAGTAACCGCGAGGGCGCGATAGGTACATGTGAATGCCATGCCCTAATTCGTGGGCCAGTGTGGAGACATCACGGGCTGTGGCAGCATAGTTGAGGAACACATAAGGATGGTGATTAGGGGCCATCGGGCTGGCATAAGCCCCACCCCGCTTGCCCTGTTTGATGGGGGCGTGAATCCAACGTTTGTCAAAGAACTCTGAGGCCACTGCTGCCATTTGGGGATCAAAAGCGCCAAAAGCGTTCAGCACGATCTCACGGGCAGAGTCCCAACTGTAGTGAGTCTCTTTTTCCTGAAGGGGTGCATAACGATCATAATCGTAGAGGGTTTCATAACCCAGCAAGCGCTTCTTGAGGCGGTAAAAACGGGACACAATGTCGTAACGCGAAGTGACCGCAGTGATCAGGGCCTCCACGGATTTATCGGAGGCTTCATTACTGAGATTACGAGAAGTGATCCAGCTTGGGTACTTGCGCAAGGTGTCATCACTGAATTTATCCTGAAGCAGGGTATTCATGATGAAGGTGACAGGTCGTTCAATGGTGCGCAAACCAACCGTAACCGAGTCTGCCGCACGGCGGCGGAGTTCTCGATCAGGATGGTAAAGTGCTTTGAGGACGATGGACTGAGGTACCTTTTTGCCCTCAAAATCGAATTCCACCGCTTCAACGGTCTCCCCAAAAAAGCGCACCCATGCGTCCCGCCCGGTGACCCCTTTTTCCGCAAGGATTTTTTCCTCTGGTTCACTGAGCAGGTGCGGTCGATACTTCAGAGCCACTTCTAAATAGTGCCGGTAAGGAGCAAGGGCTGCGTCCTCAAGGATGCTGAGGCGCTCATCGGGAATGGCGGCCCACTCCAGATCAAAAAACACCTTCTTTTGCTCAAGCGCCGCGCCGGCTTCACGAACCCTTTGAAGGAGTGCCCCAAAGGCAGGGTTGGCCGTATCGGTCGTCCATGTCAGGCTGGCGTAACCACTGATGTTGGTGTAGCGATTGCCAATGCTTTCAAGGATCGAAAGCGCTTCAGCAAGCTCTGATGCGCTTAAGGAAGCGATCTTGCCCCGGAAACGCCCTGCAAAAGCCTCAACATCAAGGTTAAGCTGTTTCAGGTCTTGTTCAAGGGTGGGATCCTCCACCCCCGAATAGAGTTCGCTTAGATCCCAAAGGATTTGTTCAGCGCCGGTGACTTCGTGTGCGGGTGCAGACATGATTGAATTGATTACTCCTCAACTTGGGGTTGCAAAATACGGTCAATAAGTTTTTTGAGTTCGGGGAACCCAAAGGGCTTCTCGATGCAGTAGGCTTCTAGTTTTTCAGCAATGGCGCGCGCACTTGGGTGGGCCGAAACCACCACAACCGGAATATCTTTCATGCCTTCAGTGCTGCGAATATAGCCCAGCGTCAAATCACCAGAGGCCACAGGCATCATTAAGTCCAGAATGATCAGATCGGGCTGATCGGACTTGGCCATTTTAACCCCTTCTAGGCCGTCCGCCGCGACGATCACCTCATAGCCCATCCGCTCAACAAGGGTGGTCATCATATCCCGAAGTTCATCCGCATCTTCGATAATCAGGATTTTTGCCATTGCGCCCTCACTGCCTTCATCAATCGGTCTGTATGTATAGGAAATCCCAATAGAAGTTCATAAATGCTGTATAGATTTTACCGTTAATTACAGCACCTTGAAACCTTCGTGGTCTGAGCGATGGCAGGGCGAAGGCAAAAAGCCCTGTAATCAGTCTGTCAGGCCTTCAAGTGTGCCCACAGCAAGCAGAATCAACTGCCATATGCCCTTGAGGATACCGCTGGTTTCAATGTATTCGTCGGTGCGATGGGCATTGCCACCGTTGGTGATGCCAATGGTCACGGTGGGGATACCTTTGGCGAGGAGCATGTTCGCATCGGTGCTGCCGGTCTCAAACAGCGGACGTACTCCCATCCATTGAAGCACATTCTGAGCCAGTTGCGGCAGGCTGTGGGATCGAGGAATAGCCCCTGCCGGACGGTCACCCACCACCGTCACTTCAAACTGAAGATCGACGCTGCGGTTTTGGGCGATCAAGTTCATGACCTCCTGCTCCAAGGATTGAAGGGCATCCCGACTTTCGGAGCGTAAGTCAAGTAGCAGGGAGGCCTCCGCTGCAATGGTATTGACGGTGCTGCCTCCTTCGATCACCCCGATGTTATAGGTGGTGCGGGGGGATTCGGGCGGTTTGAGCGCGGCGATCTGTGCCCCCAGATGCATTAAGCCGTGTACTGCACTGGCCCGCCCAAAATGGAGCCAACTGTGCCCGCCGGGGCCAAGGCAGCGAATTTTGAGCCGCCGCACGGCGATCCCGGCATGATACACCCGCCCCAATGCCATTCCCTCAATCACAATAGCAGCGCTAATCTTGCCCGTGAGGCGCTCTGAAACCTCCCGAATTCCGCCGAGGTCGCCCAATCCTTCCTCACGGCTGTTCGCCACAAACCACACATCAGTGGGGAAACGCTGATCGGCAAGCATTTGGGCGCAGGTGATCAAGGCCGCCACCCCCAAACTGTTATCCCCGATCCCCGGTGCGCTGATAGTATCCCCGCTGCGGTGCAGATCAAGGGGGGTATTGTGATCAAAAACGGTGTCGGTGTGGGCGGAAATCAGAAGTCCGGGTTTTGTTCGGGAAGCGCCGGGTAAACAAGCATAAACGTTGTGAAGCGGGTCAATTTCAATGTGGCATAGGGTAGGGATGGCTGCAAAACAGGACTGAACATATTCGGCGCGCAGCCGTTCATCAAAGGTGGGGGCAGGTATCTGCTGGATGCGTACCGCCTCGTGAATGATCGCTTCAAGACGTCCGTCTAAGGCTTTACGAAGGGGTGCAAGGTGGTGTTCTAAACGCGCTATAGAGTTCACGGGTTCACAGATTTATCGGGTTGCTACATGGAAGATGCTTTGATTATAACCACGAATAGGAAGCCCTTGGGGAGGAAATCTAAAATGCCTGAGCAAACCCCTCAATGATTTGTGCATTTCCCGTGAAAAATAACCTCATTTCGCCCCATCAGGTTGCATATCAGGCGGTCAGATGTTACCATTTTAACCGAAATCAACGCCATTTCACGCAGAGAGCAGTTATCGCCCTATGGAATTACGCGCCTATTTTCGGATCGTCCGACGCTGGGCATGGCTCATCGCTATCGCTGCTGCGGTCGCGGGCGCTATCACCTTCAGCCGCAGCCGCACCCAACCTGCCCAGTATCAGGCATCCGCAACCGTACAAGTCGGTTCGGCGCTCACACTGACTGATCCCAGCACCACCCTCATCCAAACAGGGGTGCTGTTAGCCCAGAACTACGCTGAAATTGTCAAAACCTATCCCGTTCTTAAGGGAACGGTTGATGCCCTGCAACTGCCCTTCTCTCCAGAGGCCCTGAAAGGCTTATTTGGCACACGCCTCATCGCCAATACCTCCTTGATGGTGATCACGGTCACTTATACCGAACCAGTCCTCGCTGCTGATATTGCCAACACCCTCGCCCAGCAGTTGGTGGAGAACAGCCCTACCAACCTGAGCCGCGAGCAGCAGGAACAGGCGCGCCTTCTGAATGATGAAATGAAGCGGGCCCAAACCCAACTCAACAATACCCGTGGCGAACTTGAACAGGTCGATCAGAAACTTCGAACCCAGACTTTAACTGAAGCTGAGTACGCGGAGTTGGTCAAACGACGTGACGAGTTGAGTGTGCGCTACAACCTGACCCAGAGCAACTTTGCCCAACTCTCTACAGCGTTGGTCAACTTACGGGCGCAGGGTGGCACTGCCAATGTGATCACGATCATTGAAGAAGCCCTTGTGCCTACTGAACCGCTGCCCACCTCTACCTTCAGCAGCACCTTGCTCTCCGTATTGGCTGGCGCGGTGATCGCCCTAGGCGGCGCGCTCGTTGTCGAATACCTCAATGACAGTGTGCGCTCACCCTCGGAGGTGCAGCCGCTTTTGGGGGTGTCTCTGTTGGGTACGGTAGCGCCCTTTGGTCAACGCAGCACCTATAAGGACAAACTGATCGTGTGGCTGAAGCCTCGCTCCACGATCACCGAGGCCTACCGGGCTATCCGGGTCAATTTGATGCATGTCTCCCGCGATGAAACTGGGGAAATGCGCCATGTGTATGTGGTCACCAGCCCCAGTCCATCGGAAGGTAAAAGTGTGACCGCAGCAAACCTTGCAGTCACCTTCGCCAGTACGGGGATGCAGGTGCTGTTGATCGATGCGGACATGCGCCGTCCGACCCAACATCTGCTCTTTGATCAGCAGAATAATCTGGGGCTGTCGAATATCCTGACCAGCAGTTTGGGGATGGTGGATACCTCTAACCCTGATACCACCGATCCCGACTACATGCGGGTGCTGCTTAACAATCTGGTCAAAAAGACTGAAATTCCGGGGCTGGACTTGATCCCTTCTGGGCCTTCACCAACCAACCCCGCGGAACTGCTTGGAACGGTTCAAATGCAGGCGTTGGTGAGGGCGATCACCGAACAGATCAAGTATGATCTGGTGATCTTTGATACCCCGCCGGTTTTAACCGTTTCCGATACCAGCATCTTGGCCAACCTGACCTCCGCAGAAGTGATCCTCGTGATCAATTCGGGGCGTACCCGCCGGGCTTCAGCGGCCCGCGCTGTGCAGCAGTTGAGCAACCTCTCCATGCCCGTCGCGGGTGTGATCATGAATCGCCTGCACCCCAGAGATGTGGATGCGGGCTATGGCGGTTACTACTACTACGGCTATTATGGTTACGGTTATGGTTCCGGCTACTCGCCGCGACGGGGCACAGAAATGCTGCCCCCAAGTGCCAATGGCGAACGTCCTGTGCCTGCCTTGTCGCAGTATGTACGTCGTCGAGGCGAGGAGGATGCGCCTCCTCCTGACCAAAGCGCTTTGAATTAGCACCTACCCGCCGCAGGCGTCCCCCGCCTGCGGTGTTGTTTTAAGGGATGGGTTCTCCTGATGGCGATCATTCTTGGTATTAACACCCACCATGCGGGCGCATCGGCGGCTTTGCTAATCGACGGTTTGCCTGTGGCAGCCGTTGCGGAGGAGCGCCTGAACCGGATCAAATACTATGGTGGGTTTCCGCAGGCGGCGATCCAGAAATGTCTGGAGATGGGCGGGGTGCGCCTTGATGAGGTTGATTATGTGGCCCTCGGCCGTGATCCCAATGCCAACCGAACCCCAAAAATGCGCTATGCCCTGCGCCATGTATCCCATCTGCCCAACCTCCTCCGCCTACGCGCACAGCGAAGCGATTTGGATGATCTCAAAGGTGTGTTCAGTCGGGTTTTGGGTGTGGATCAGGCAAAACTGCGTTTTCAGACGATCCCTGTTGAGCATCATTTGGCCCATATCGCCAGCGCTTATTTCAGCGCTCCTCTCGACCGGGCAGCAGGCTTCAGCATGGATGGCTCTGGCGATTTTGTGACCTGTCTGCTTGCCCGCTGTGAGGGGGATGCCATCACCCCGCTTCAGCGGATTTTTGTGCCACATTCTCTGGGCTGGCTGTACACCGCGATCTGCCAATTCATCGGGTTTCCTAAATATGGCGATGAAGGTAAAGTGATGGGGCTTGCTCCCTATGGTGAACCAGTCTATGGGGAACTGCTTGACCAGATGGTGCAGCTTACCCCTCAAGGATTCCGCCTGCATCCCCAGTATTTCACCGCGTTCAGCGCCATGTCCGCAGAGATTGTGAATGCGCAAGGTGAACCGCAGCTCAGCCGCCTTTACAGCGATGCTCTGATCCATCGTTTAGGCCCACCCCGTAGCCCTGATCAGCCCATCAGCCCCCGTGATCAGAATCTTGCCCGAAGCCTTCAGCAGCGCTTTGAGGAGGTTTACCTGCACCTGCTCAGAACGCTTCATCGGTTCTGCCCTCTTGATGAGGTGGCTATGTCCGGAGGTGCGGCCTTAAACAGTGTGGCCAATGGGAAAATCTTCACCCACACGCCCTTTCGCCGCACTTTCATCCACCCGGCTGCGGGGGATGAGGGGCTTTCATTGGGCGCAGCGCTATATGTGAGCCGTGCTGTGCTGCATGAAAAGGCACACTACCAGCTGCGTGACGCTTATCTGGGACCTGATTACCGGGCGGATCAGATCGAATCCTCTCTGCGCCAAGCCGGAGTCAAACACCTACGACTGGCACCAGAGACTCTCATGGTGCAGACGGTTGATCATCTGGTACAAGGGCAGATTGTAGGGTGGTTTCAGGGGCGTATGGAGTGGGGGCCGCGTGCGCTGGGCAATCGCTCGATCCTCGCTGATCCTCGTCACGCGGGGATGAAGGACACCCTTAATGCCCGCATCAAACGACGGGAGTCCTTCCGTCCCTTTGCACCAGCGGTGCTGGCAGAGCGTCAATCCGACATCTTTGAGGGTGATCACCCTTCGCCTTTTATGCTCCACGTGTATCCGATTAAACCCGCATGGCGGGAACGTCTTGGCGCGGTCAATCACATTGATAACACCGGGCGTCTGCAAAGTGTCACCCGCGATGAAAATCCCCGATACTACGATCTGATCGAACGTTTTGGGCACAAAACAGGCGTCCCGGTGATCCTCAACACCAGTTTTAACGAGAACGAGCCTATTGTGTGCACCCCTGATGAGGCGATTCAGTGTTTCCAGCGCACCCGAATGGATGTGTTGGTCATTGGGGACTATCTGTGCCGTAAGGAGGCTCTACCCGCCGACTCCAAGCCCGCAGATGAAGCATTCTAACTGTCCAGCGGTTCGGTGTGGATGGTTACCCGGCGCAGTTCAGGCAGTGATGCCCTGATCTGGGTTTCCACATGCTCCGCGATTAAGTGGGCTTCTTGAACGCTCATGGTGCCTGCCAGTTGGCATATCAGACTGAGGGCATAACCGGCCATCACTCCCCGAACACTAGGGTTTTTGAAGGTCGCAGAAGGATACAATTCTTGGGCAATGGCGAGGGCCCGATCCCGCAAAATGACTGCCCCTGCACTTTGCATGATCGCGCCCAAGTGCGCCTCTGCGGGTTCAATGTGGGTGATCACATCCACCACCGCACCATTCAGATCAAGACACACCCGCTTTTCCAGCTCGCTCACTTTTTCATGGGCCTGCTGAAGGCTGAGTGAGGGTGGCACCTCAACATGCATCTCAAGCACCCGTCCTTCTGGGCTAAGAATCTCGGTGACTTCATGGATCGACAACCCCATCGCATCAGCCGCAGCACGGGCAGTCAGGGCGTAATCTTTGGGATCAGTACGGTTGGGTGCGACCTGTACCTGAACCTCGCTCACGCCGCTGATCTCAGCCCGCAGTCGGCGTTCGATCTCAACCACAATGGCATCCGCCCGATCTGCGGTGGTGGCAGGGTTAACCCGCACTTCAACATCGGTTGAGATCGCGTCAGCGGGGCCGCGGCTTCGGGCGCGGGTGACCCCTTCGACTCCCGGAACGCTCATGACTACGCGCATGATCAGGTTGGGATCGAGGGCGATCTTATCCACCAGAATACTGCTGGTATGACGCAGGATAGTGAAGGCTGCAAATCCGATCAGTCCCACGATCATCAAGGCGACTACCGTATCAAGCCAAGGCAGCCCCAAGGCTGTGCCCGCCATACCTACGATCACCGAAGCGGAGATAAATACATCCACCCGAGTCTGCGAAGCGTCGGCCAAGAGTACATCAGAGCGTAGTTGTTTACCCCAGCGGGTTTCGTACCAGACCACCAGCACATTGATCCCAATAGTCACGATCATAACCACAAAGTTGAGGGCGGAAATCTGAGCCTGCCCCCCATGCAAAAGGCGATCAAAGGCCGTGGTCAGAATTTCCCACCCAGCGACCAGCAAAAGCCCACCAATAGCGAGGGTTGCGAGGGTTTCAAACCGACGGTGTCCATAGGGATGATCTGCGTCGGCGGGGCGACCCGCGATACGGGCTGCGGCGATCCCGATCAGGTTGCTGGAGGCGTCCATCATGGAGTGAAATCCATCCGCAACCATGGCCAGCGTCCCCGTGATTAAGCCGATGATCACCTTAGAGAGCGCCACCACAAGGTTAGCCACCAGCACCTTTGCCAGCACCTTCTGAACCTGCTCAAATCGTTTTTGATCAGGGGTTTTGGGAGTGGTTGAGGCAGGTTGAGTGATCATTGATCGATGGTCTCCATGCCCGGTAAAGGCTTTGAGAGTGCGGTGGTCACAAATTGAACCCGATGATGGGGTGTGGCCCCATAACGGCGAAGCGCTGCGATATGATCCGGGGTTCCATAACCGTGATTGTGAATCCATCCGTACTGAGGGTATTCGCGGTGTAGTTCATGCATGATCCGGTCACGGGTGACTTTGGCGATCACGGAGGCTGCCGAAACGGTCTGATCGGTCTCATCAGCGCGCACTACGCAGCGCACTTTGGGGCGTTTCTCACCCACATCCGCCAGTTTGAGGTTTCCGTCAACGATGTAGAGGTCAGCTTCCAGCGCACCGATCAGGCGCTCAAACACGGCCCGGTTAGCCCACCCTAGACCCAATTCATTGATCTCCGCTACAGTGATTTTTTCCACCTTCCAAGTGAGGGCTGCACTGATGATCTTTTCGATGAGCGCCTCGCGCTGACGCATCGAGAGTTTTTTGGAATCGCGCAGGGGTAGTTTGGGGAAGGCTTCCGCAAACACAAAGGTGGGGGGGAAGATCACTGCTGCTGCCACCAGTGGGCCTGCAAACGGGCCTCGCCCTGCTTCATCCATGCCGCACAATAACATCTCACCTGCCACTGGATATAATCACCCTGTCCCTTACCAAGGGATGGGGTTTGCGATTGTTGATGATGAGGATTGTACCACGCATGGCGCGATTGGCTCTGGTTCACGATTGGCTTAATCAGGTGGGTGGCGCGGAGGACGTTCTCACCGAATTGGTGAGTATGTATCCTGAGGCACCGCTCTATACCAGTATCTATTGGCGTGAGGAAATGCCCACCGCATGGCGCGAATGGCCTATCAAAACCCTGTGGATTGACAAACTGCCGGGGATTCACCGCCATCATCAACGTTATCTGCCCTTTTACCCACTGGCTTTTGGGGGGCTGGATTTAAGTGCTTATGATCTGATCTTGAGTAACAAAAGCGGTTTTTGTCACGGGGTCAAGACTCGTGCCGATGCGGTTCATGTCTGTTACTGCCTCGCCCCCACGCGCTACGTGTGGCAGTTTGAGGAATATATGGCCCGCGAGCAGATCGGGGGTAAACTGCGGGCGATTCTGCGCCCAGTGGTGGCGGCGCTGCGCCGTTGGGATTTTCAGGCAGCACAGCGGGTGAATCATTTCATCGCCATATCCACCGAGATTCAAGCGCGGATCAAAAAATACTACGGACGCAATTCCACGATCATCTTTCCGCCGGTGGAGGTAGCTTCACGGTTTACCCCGGTATCCCCAACATCAGTGGGGGATTATTATTTGGTGGTCTCGCGCCTGATTCCCTACAAACGGATCGATCTGGCAGTGCAGGCCTGTACCCGGTTAGGACTGCCTCTTTGGGTGGGTGGTAAAGGGCGCGATCTGGAACGCCTTCAGGCAGCGGCAGGGCCAACAGTCAGGTTCTTGGGTTTTGTGCCTGACCCAGAACTACCCGGTCTGATGGCCCGCTGCAAGGGATTCATCTTCCCCGGTTTGGAGGACTTTGGGATCACCCCTGTACAAGCACAAGCAGCAGGACGTCCCGTGATCGCTTATCGAGGCGGGGGCACCGTGGATACAGTTATTGATGGGCGCACGGGAATCCTCTTTGATGAACCCACGGTTGAGTCTCTCATTGAGGCACTCAGACGCTTCGAGGATACCCGATTTGATCCCGAAGTGCTGCGGGCCAACGCCCTTAGATTTGACACACAGATCTTTCGGGATCAGTTGGGTGCTTTCGTGAGCCAACACACACCACCCACAAACACGCCGCAGATCGGTTGATCAATCACCCTTTTTTGCGCTGTGAGGCAGCGGAGCCGGGTCTACCCACAATGGCCACCGACTGACGTATGACCAATTCCAAAGGGAAGTCCGGCATCGCAGCCTTTTCACCGGCTAGGGCCGCGATCACGTTTTTGGCGGCCATCATGCCCATCAGGTATAGGGGTTGGCGCACCGTTGTGAGCGGAGGGGTCATGTACTGTGCCCCCGAAATATCATCAAAACCGATCAACGAAATATCATTAGGTACATCGATGTGCCGCTGGTAGAGCGCGAGCCGCGCCCCAAAGGCACTTTGGTCATTCCCTACCAAAATCGCCGTGAAGGGATGAGCGCTGCGCACTGCCAGCAGCTCATTAACCCCCAAAACACCCGAAGACTCGCCAAAATCCCCCTCAACAATCAGTGCTGGATCAACCGAGAGTCCGTGTTCAATGAGGGCCTGTATGTAGCCTTCACGTCGGGCTGCGCCATCGGGCGCATTTAATGATCCGGTGATGTGCGCAATTCCGGTATGCCCCTTGCTGATCAGATAGGCGGTGGCAGTGTAGGCTCCGAACCTGTTATTGACGCATAAGCAGTGCTGCTCCAGCCCCGGCACCTGCCGCCCCACAATGACTAAAGGTAATTCTTTCGCCACTTCAAGCAGGTAAGTATCACTCAATTGGTCACTGTATAAAACGATCAGGGCATCCACCTGCCGAGCCATCAGCATATCAATGGCCGCTTCATCTTCATTGGCAAGGTCTCCCCCAAGGGCGATCACCGGATAATAACCGCTGCCATGAAGTCCCGCTTCGATCCCCCGGAGCAGTTCACCATGAAAAGGGCTGCCCAGCATACGGGCCAAAATACCAATGGTGAGGGTTTTGCCATGGGCCAACCCCTTCGCGGCAATATTGGGGCGATAGTTGAGGCGTTCGACCACCTCCATCACGGCGGCATATTTCTCCGGCGCGACTGCCACATTACCATTCAACACCCGGGAGACCGTGCTTTGTGAAACCCCGGCCAACCGCGCAATCTCATACATTGTGGGGACTGATTTGCGATCCTTATTCTTGTTATCCATACCCTCACCGCTTCCCGATTGGAGGCTGTTTCGTTTTGAAGCCATCGTCGGGTGAACCGCACGCCCGATGATTTTGATCTTATTCAGAATGCGCATTCAAAGCAAGTATATAAAATGGTATGGGGGATAAGATCAAATCCCCCAAAGAAGGTTGCTAAAAAGGCGCGACAGGAATAACCCCTCACGATTGTTTACCATCACCAAAACAGAATAAAAGCGGAAGCGGTGATAAATCCCCGCGACTGCTTTTTCACCAAATTCTTGACTCCAAATTTGATTCGGTGTACCCTTCGAGAAGTTATGAATGCGCATTCAGAATCAAGATTACGTTTAGGGTTCGGGAGATCACAGGCACCCGCACACTGGACTAGAAGCGGCTCACTTTTGGGCCAGCCCTCTGCCTCAGGTGCGTAAAGCCTCTACAAGTGAGCCGATTCCCTGTGGTACTGGTCTTAAATGTTATGCAGCCACATGGGGGGAGGGCAGATCAAGAAGGACGCATCATTCACCCAATAGGGGTTCATAAGATGGCGGTTCAGGTGGTTGTTTGAGCAGCGTGGTAAAACACCCAACGCCCGGTCAGATGCCCCCTCAAGCGCCTGCTGTCACCTTCGTACAATGCACGTGGTTTTGTTGGCTCAATAGGCAGAGTCTGCCGATCAATTATTTCTGAAGGAGTCGATCATGCGTAAATTGAAGTTGCTTGCCTGTCTGATGGTCATCCTTGCCATCACCGCAGGGCTTTCTGGAACCAGTGTCCGTGCAGCCGATCCGGTCAAGATTCGTTGGTTCGTTGGCCTTGGTACCGGCAGTGAAACCGAAAAAATCCCGGTACAAGAAGAAGTGGTTAAAGCCTTCAACGAATCCCACCCTGATATTATTCTAGAACTTGAAATCGTGGCCAACAATGATGCCTATACCGCGCTGAACACCCAGTTCGCGGCAGGCAACGCGCCCGACGTGGTTGGCCCAGTGGGTATCCGCGGCCGTGATCAGTTCCCCGGCGCATGGCTGGACCTGAGCGATCTGATCAAAGAGACCAACTACGATCTCTCCGATTTTGATCCGGCTCTGGTGGACTTTTACAACGTCCCCGGTCAGGGGCAGTTAGGACTGCCCTTCGGCATTTACCCCTCGTTTTTATTCGTCAACACCGATCTGTTTGATGAAGCCGGGCTGCCTTATCCGCCGGCCAAGTTCGGCGAACCGTATGTGGACAAAGACGGCAACAGCGTCGAATGGAATATGGACACCCTGCGCACTTTGGCCATGGACCTGACCGTCGATACCAATGGCCTGACCCCCAACGACGAAGGCTTCGATGCTGATCAGATCGTCCAGTTCGGCTTTGGTGCGCAGTGGACCGATCTGCGTGGGCGCTGCTCCCTGTTTGGTGCGGCTTTGCCCGTGGATGCAGACGGTAAAGCCGTCTTCCCCGAAAGCTGGAGCACCTGCACCCAGTGGTTCCAAGACGCGATGTGGAAAGATCATTTCCACCCGAATGGCCCTTACGGTGGCAGCGACATCCTGAACAAGAGCAACTGGTTCCAGTCCGGAAACATTGCGATGGTGCAGGTGCATACGTGGTACTTCGCCAACCTCAACGACTCCAAGTTCAATTGGAACTTGGCCGTGGTGCCCTCCTATAACGGCAAGGCAACCGCCAAACTCCATGCCGACACTTTCATGATTTCTAAGGCCACCAAACACCCCAAGGAAGCTTTCGCCGTTCTGTCCTATCTGGTGGGCGAAGCCTCCGGCAAACTGACCACCCTATACGGTGCTATGCCCGCCCGCAAGAGCCTGCAAGCCGATTACCTCGCCAAGTTGGGTGAATCCCCGGCATTTGCAGGTCGTGAGGGCATGAACATGCAGGTCATCCCGGACAGCGCCGCCTACAATGACAACCCCAACCATGAAGCCGGTTTACCCAATGCCCTCGAATCCTCGGATCGGATCACCAAGTTCTGGACAGCACTAGAGAACGACCCGGCCTTTGATTTGGCTGTGGAAATCCCGCTGCTGGTAGCTGATCTTCAGACACTTTACGACGTGAAATAGTTTGTCGTAGGGGGTCAGCCGCGCCGTCAGCGCGGCAGACCGCAAGGCCGAACTGTGGCGGGTTCGGTCTTGCTTTCCTCGCTATCAATCCAGCGGCAGCCATCCATTCTGGTGTTGCCAAACGCATCTTGATGAGCATGTCGCTTGCGTTTGTGAGGGGTGATCGCCTTTAGCGGCGCTTCTGGCCTCGCTCACAACTACAGGTTAAAGGGGAAGGGAGAAATCCCAATAAGGAAGAGATCACCATGAGCGTCGTCACCGAAAGCACTTCTCAGGTAATCGCTGCGCGGGGGCACAACCGTCGGGTGCTGACCAATCGCCAGCGGGAAGAACGTTGGGGGTTCTTTTTCATCAGCCCATGGCTCATCGGCTTTGCGCTTTTTACCCTGTTCCCAATGATTGCGTCCCTGATTTTTACGACCTATGATTTTACCCTTTCGGTGCCCGATGAAGCCAAGTTCATCGGTCTGGATAATTGGCGCCGAATGTTGTTTGAAGATGAAACGGTATGGCGCTCATTGTGGATCACCATCCGTTATGCCTTTTTGTCACTGCCCATCGGCATGATCGTGGCGTTTTTGTTGGCTGTGCTGCTCAACTCCAAACACCTGATGGGTAAAGCCGTATTCCGTACCCTATTTTATGCGCCCACAATGATCCCCGGTATTGCTTCGATCTTGATCTTTGTTCAGGTCTTTAATCCCTATACGGGTTGGGTCAATCGCATTATTGAGGTCTTTGGCATCAAGGCCATGGGCGTGACGGGGTTGCGTTGGTTTGACGATCCCAACCTGATTTATCTGGCCTTCGTGTTTATAGGGCTGTACGGGATTGGCAACACCATCGTGATCAATCTAGCGGGTTTGCAGGGTGTGCCCACCGAACTTTACGAAGCAGCCACCATTGACGGCGCAAGTTGGTTCACCTCGCTCTATCGGATCACCCTGCCAATGGTCTCACCTGTCATTTTTTACAACTTAGTGCTGGGCACGATTGGCAGCCTTCAGTATTTCACGGTGCCCTTTGTGATCAATGGTGGCAGCGGTTACCCTGATGGCACCACCGAATTTTTTATGATCCATTTTTTCAAACAGACATTCCGATTCTCCAATATGGGGTATGGGGCAACCCTCGCGTGGCTGATCTTTGTGATCGCGCTGGTGGCTACACTGGCTCTGTTTGGAACCAGCCGTCGATGGGTTTATTATGCGGGGGAGAGCAATCGTTAACATGGCCACCATCAGCACATCTTTTCCCCGTCGAACGATGGATGAACACCAAATCGCCCGCCGCCGCCGCCGTATTCTGACCACCGCTGCGGTGACCCTCTTTTGTTTGATCATCCTTTCTGGGTATTTGGTGCCAGTCTTTTATGGGTTGATCAGCTCGCTCAAGACCAAAGATCAGGCTTCGGACGCCAATGCGCCCATCATGCCTATGAAAGAGATCACCTTCACTTATGAAGGTGAGGCTTATCCCCTTTATGAAGTGCCGCTGGAATCGGGAACCAAACAACTCGCGTTGGTCAAAAAAGGCCGTGCTTCCAGCAAATTTGTTGATCCCCAAAATGTCGAAGCCGGACTGATCGACTGGCAGGGCAATTGGCGCAGCCTGCCCGCCGTGCGCGAGGTCTCGCCTGCGTGGGAAAATTACCCCGAAGCCTTTAACAAGATCGACTTTCCCCGACTGCTGATGAACACACTGGTGTACGGACTGGTAACCATGTTTGGCACGGTCTCGGCCTCAGCGATGGTCGCCTACGGTTTTGCCCGCTACCGATTCCGGTTTAAAAACATCTTGTTCATTGTGCTTCTGGGCACAATTATCCTGCCGCCACAGGTAACTCTTGTACCCACCTATGCGTTTTTCATCAGCATCGGGTGGGGGGGCACATGGGCCCCCATGATCGTCCCCCAATTTTTCAGCAACGCCTACAATGTCTTTCTGCTGCGTCAGTATTTCCTGACCATCCCCCGGGAGATGGAAGAAGCAGCCATGATCGACGGTGCGGGCCCGATCAAGACCTTTTTGCGGGTCATTCTGCCTCAGGCAGTGCCGGCTCTGACCGCAGTTGCTTTGTTTCATTTTTTCTTTGCGTGGAATGACTATTTTGGGCCGCTGATCTACCTCTCTGGTCGGCGTGAATTACAGCCGATCACCGTCGGGTTGGCCAGTTTTAACGGGTTGTACTCTGCAGAACCGCAGTTGATCATGGCCGCGGCGGTGATCTCCACCATCTTGCCCTTGACGATCTTTTTTATCGCCCAGCGGGTTTTTATGCAGGGCATTGTTATCACGGGCGTTGACAAATAGCCTATCCCAGATAACCTATCCCAGAGCGACTTGCGTATCCCCTTGTGCCTGCTGTACGCTCAAGTACAGCGGGCCTCCAAGGGGCGGATAGTCTTTCTGAGCATCTTCGCGCTCCTGCCTCTTTTAGGCGACGGGAGCAGCGCCGGAACGGCTGATCACCGGGATCGCAGATAGAGACCCATGAGGTTTCGCCACCTGTTTCCGCCGCACCTTTCAACGCGCCCAAAATCACGCTGCATGGGCGCACTCAAAAAACAATCAATAAGGAACCGTAAATGATTTTCGCCAATGCTCCCCACCACACTGATTCAGCGCTTGAAGCGCGGATTGAAGCTATCCTCAAGAAAATGAATTTGTTAGAAAAGACGGCGCTGCTGGCTGGCCGTGATAACTGGCGGACGACAGCTATCCCCCGCTTGGGCATTCCGGCGCTGGTGGTAACTGACGGTCCCCACGGCGTGCGCGCTGGCAACCTGAGCGGTTTCGAAGCTCAAGGACGTCAGATCGAACCTGCGACCTGCTTTCCCACTGCGGTTGCCATGGCTGCAAGCTGGAACCCTGATCTGATCGAGCGTGTGGGTATGGCTTTAGGCGCTGAAACTCGCGCCTTAGGTTGTGATGTCATCCTCGGCCCCTGCGTCAATATCGTGCGCACCCCACTCGGTGGGCGCAACTTTGAGATGCTGAGCGAAGATCCCTTTTTGTCCGCCCGTCTGACAGTGGCTTACATCAAGGGCGTTCAAAGTCAACAGGTGGGTACCTCGCTCAAGCACTTTGCCGTCAATAACCATGAAGTTGAACGCAACCGGGTCAATGTCAACCTTGATGAGCGCACCCTAAGGGAGATTTACCTACCTGCTTTTGAAGCTGGGGTCAAAGAAGCCGAACCGTGGACGGTTATGTGTTCTTACAACCGGATCAACGGTACCTACGCCAGCCAACACTATCACCTGCTGACCGAAATCCTCAAACAAGAATGGGGGTTCAAAGGGGTTGTGGTCTCTGATTGGGGCGCGAACCACACCATTTTTGAGTCCGTGCAGAATGGTCTCGATTTGGAGATGCCGGGGCCGGGTATGTACTATGAAAAACATCTCGCGCCCGCGGTGATGAACTGGCAAGTCGAAGAATCAACGCTGGACGGGGCTGTGCGGCGGATGCTGCGCCTGATCTTGCTCTCTGGAAGGATGGATGCGCCTGAGGAGATACCCAGCGGTTCACTGAATACCCCAGAACATGCGGCCCTCTCCCGTGAGCTGGCTCAAGAATCGATCACCCTGCTCAAAAACGAAGCCGCAATCTTGCCGCTGAAGGCCGAAACCCTAAAAACAGTGGCGGTGATTGGGCGCAATGCTCAGTACCCCGCGATGGGCGGGGGAGGTAGTTCGCTGGTGGAGCCGCCCTACCGAGTTTCTCCATTGGCGGCGCTGCACTCACAACTTGGGGATCGGGTGCGGTTTGAACAGGGAGCCGACAATTTCCAAGAAGTCCCCCTGCCTGATCCAACATGGCTTTCTGTGGCAAAGGGCGGCATCCAAGAAGGCATCAGCCTTTGGCAGACCGAGTACTTCAATAACAGTGATCTCTCCGGTGAGCCGGTGATCACTGTGCCTTGCGCACAGCCAGCGATGTGGATCGTCAACAATGCGCCTCCGGCTGAAAATGTCAGTGGGCGTGCGTTCTCCGGGCGCTGGCGTGTGATCCTGACTGTTCCCACCAGCGGCAGCTACACCCTTGAACTGTCCTGTTTTGGCAAAATGCGGGCTTATCTTGATGATCAACTGGTGTCCCAAACCCCTGACTTTGATCCCGATAACCTCAACCTTGATTTCTCCCCCACCCTAGAGCAGATTGATCTGGTTGGGGGCAAACCCTATTCGCTGCGGTTGGAATTCATCAAGAATCCTTTTGTGCCCATTGCTTTCTTCCGGGTAGGGTTGGCCGCCCAACCCCGCTGGGGTCACGATGACCGCATCGAGAAGGCGGTCGTGCTGGCCAAAAATGCTGACGTAGCCCTTGTTTTTGCGGGCCATGCCGAAGGCTTCGAAAGTGAAGGACGTGATCGTCTATCACTTGAATTGCCCGCCTTCCAAAACGATCTGATCCATGCGGTGGCTGCGGCTAACCCCCGTACAGTGGTCATCCTTAACGTGGGCGCGCCAGTGAGTATGCCGTGGATCAATGAAGTGTCCGCGATTCTGGATATGCACTATGCTGGTCAAGAGGGCGGAAACGCCATCGCCGATGTACTGCTGGGTAAGGTCAACCCCTCCGGCAAACTGGCCGTGACCTTCCCCAAACGATTGGAAGATACTCCCGCCTTCCTCAATCCGGGCTATCCCGGTGGGCGTGAGGTGAATTATGGTGAAGGGATTTTTGTGGGTTACCGTTACTACGACAAACGCGATATAGAACCGCTGTTCCCCTTTGGGCACGGTCTGTCTTATACCCGTTTCGCCTATGGGCCGGTGACTGTGACCGAGCGTGCCAAACGGGGCACGGCGGTGGAAGTCTCTGTGACGATCACCAACACGGGCAATTATGCGGGTAAAGAGGTGGTGCAGCTTTATGTGCATGACCGGGAATCAAGTGTGCCCAAAGCCCCCAAAGAATTGAAAGGGTTTGCCAAAGTTGCGCTGAGTCCGGGTGAGAGCGCCGCCCTCTCCTTCACCCTCGATGCGCGCAGTTTTGCCCACTATGACACGGTGCAGAAGGATTGGGTGGTGGAGCCGGGTACCTATGAAATCCTTGTGGGCAGTTCCTCACGGGATATTCGCGGCCGGGCCGAGATCACCCTGATTGACTGAAGGTTGCAAGGGGATGAGGGAAATTCATCCTCATCCCTTGCAGCTTCCCCATCACAACCTGAAACCGGTTTTGGTAGAATCTGAACAGTTCATAGAGTGTAAGGGAAGCGGATGGGGAAAAAAACACGGGTTGTGGTCGCCATGAGTGGCGGCGTTGATAGTTCGGTGGCGGCGGCCCTCATGGTGGAACAGGGCTATGAGGTGATCGGGATCATGATGCGCCTGTGGGCCGAAGATGGCGAAAAGGCCAGCGGTCATAACCGCTGCTGCACCCCCGATCAGATGGATGACGCCCGCTGGATTGCGGATAAACTAGGAATTCCCTTTTATGTGCTGGATACCCGCGAGGTCTTTAAAGGCGCGATTGTGCGCTTTTTTGTGGAACAGTACGCACAAGGGGTCACCCCGAATCCTTGTTTGGAGTGCAACCGTCACATCCGCTTTGAGTGGCTGCTGAACAATGCCCTTTCACTGGATGCGGATTATCTTGCGACTGGGCACTATGCCCGTGTGCGCAAAGATTCTGAGGGCAGATTCCAGCTTCTGAAAGGTTTGGATGACGCCAAAGACCAGAGTTATGTGCTGAGTGTCATGGGACAACCTCAGCTTTCGCGGGTGCTGTTCCCGGTGGGCGAATACAGCAAACCTGAAGTGCGCCAGTTGGCCGTAAAGTTTGGCCTGCCCGTCGCTTCTAAGGGCGATAGTCAGGACTTGTGTTTTCTGGCGGATGGTGATTATCGGCGCTTTCTGCGCGAACACAGCCCTCAGCTGATCGGAACCCAGATCAGCGCGCCGGGTGAGATCGTCACCCGTGACGGGCGGGTGGTGGGGCACCATACCGGACTGCCTGATTACACCATCGGGCAGCGTAAGGGTTTAGGGATCGCCTCTCCAGAGCCGCTTTATGTGATTGCGATGGATACGGCCCACAATGCCTTGATCGTGGGCGAAAAGCATGAACTAGGTCGAGATTGGCTCACTGCAGGGCGGATCAACTGGGTGAGCGGCGAGACTCCCACTGGCCCTTTCCGGGCTGAGGTCAAAATCCGGTACAAGGCGCAGCCTGCCCCGGCCCTGATCACCCCCTTACCCGATCAGCGCGCCGAGGTGAAGTTTGATGAGCCGCTGCGCGACATCACCCCCGGACAGGGAGCTGTCTTTTATGCGGGTGAGGTCTGCCTTGGTGGGGGTATTATTGAGCGTTTGTCCAACAGGGCACGCTGATCTTAGGGCGCTTTAGGGGTCGGGGCAGTCGCAGTTGGCTGTTCGCCTCGCTCTAGAAGCGCCTGATGCTCCATCTTACCGATCTCGTGCGCGATCTGCTTAAAGGCAATGGTCTGCTTGCGGTAAATATCCGCTTCCCCTCGTGAAATCTGACGGGCCACATCACGGACTTTTTTCCCCTGAACGAAACGCAAGTCGATTACGTTGTAGAGAGTCCACTCTGGTAGGGTGAGGCTCCGGGGGCCCTCCGGCTTGAGCCGCTCAATAGCCCGGTTGAGCAGGGCGCGGGCAGCTTTGGCGGGATTGTTCTCGTTTTCGGGCATCAACTTCACCATCACCGCCAAACTTAAGAGACGCTCATCGGTGAGGCGTGGGCCACCCCAATAATCGCGCAGCGCTTCCCGAATCAACTCGACAAATTCGGGCTGATCCACAAAGGTTGTTTGGGTTTGAGTCTGGGCCGCAAGTTGGGCTACTTCGCCGGAATAGTCAAGCCGTAGATCGGCCCCCGCAGGGACGACTTCTGCATCCTCAAGGACATCTTCAAGACGCGCATAAAACTCGTCCTGAACGCGCATATCGTTGAGGACGCGGGCAATACGCCCCGAAAGTACCCGGAAGATCTTCTCCTCCTCTGGCAGCAGGTCGGGCACGGCTGAACGTGCCCAAATGCCCAATGTCCCGATAACGCGGGTGCTGCTGCCCGTCGGTTGGTACAAGGGCGCGATCCAGAAGGATTGCCACGCCGTGAGTTTGATTGGCGCGCCGGGCTGCCCGATCCCATTGTTGCCATTGCGGACAAGGGCCTGAAACTCCGGGGTATTGATCTGCTCCCCGGCGGGCGTAATGCCACCAACCACCTGCTCGATCCGGGACCCATCCTGAGTCAGCGAGACCACAAAGGCACTTGGTACCCGCAGAAACTCACACAGGGCCGCAAGGTTCGATTCCAGCAGCCCAGCAGCATCCGCTGGTGTGAGCAAGTGCTCGCTCAACTCCTGAACCCGCTGCACGCTTTCCTGATCGCCAGTGTAGATCAGCTTGCGCTCCAAAAAAGGGATAATCGCCGTATAGGACCACTGGAGGGCCAGCACGATGCTCACCGCCGCAAAGGGAACCAGTTCCGCACCGGGGATTCCGATCCCCGAAAGGCGGGGCACAAACATCACCACCACCAGCACTGCCACGCCTGTCACAGGCCCGCGCAGCATAAAACTCAGCAGTTCAGATTTGATCACCCGGTCGGGCTTTTTGGGCCCAAAAAAGGAGAGCGGGTAGGCCATCAAGGCCAACATCAAAACAATGGCCAAATTGCCCAGATTAATTAAGAACCACAACCCTAATGGACTGGACTCAGCGGGCTGGGTGAACAGCAGTGAATAGGGGAAAATGCCGGCCACAGGCAGCAGTAGGGTAAACATGAGATAACTCATGCGGCGGCGGGTGGCGCGGGTGAGACAGCGTTCGCGGGTACGGCGTACATTGTTGAGGGCAAACCCAGACGCGGACACAAAAAAGATCACATAAAGGCCGAACATTCCTCCCGGTTTCATCAGCGCCGCAGGTTGAAGTACCAGCGAGTGCACCAGCAGTTCAGTGAACACCCCCGCAACCAAAAAACATGCCCCAATCATGTACAGCAGGCGCACTACCCGCCGCCGCCGGCCTCGTGAACGCAGCCCCGTTGTAGAGAGCAAGGTATCAGAAAGGTGAAAGAGCGCGGCTGGCGCAATGGCCAGCCCGATCCACTCAAAACGCAACCAGTTTTCGATAGAACGAGGCTGCTTGCTTAAGGCCACAAACACATCACCCAGATAGATGATGGTTACACAGCCCAGAAGCCAGCTTGAAGCCCGCGCTACCCGGTCGTTCATTCCATGAGTGAGGTTGTAGAGCAGCATCGAGAAGGCCACGATCACGGTTGCAGCCGTGAGCACCTCGTTCACCTGCCGGAGAAAGTCTACAATCAGGTCAGCAGTCATCAAGCTCTCACATTTTGCCCAAAAAACAACGCAATATCATTGTTTCCGTAGTGTTTGTCGTTGTAGCCACAGAAAATCAGACCGTGCTTCTGACAGAAACAGATGCCCGGATAATTCTTAGTCTGGGTTTCAAGGATGATCTTTTGCAGGTGATCGGCTTGTACCAGTTGATAAGCGCGCTGAAAAAGCCGACTGCCCACCCGCTGCCGCCGCCAGCCCCGGCCCACAGCAATGTCGGGAATCCAGCCAACTTTGTGCCCTTGATCGATCCTTAGATGAAGATACCCATGCACTTCCTGATTTTCCTCAGCGACCAGCACCGTATCACCGTGATCTAGCGCGGCCCGGAGCGCGTTGGACTCTCGCGGCTGGATCACCCTCAGGGTGCGCGGCAGACGAGCAGTGCGAAAGCTCAGCGCAATCGCGCCGTATTCATCTCGCAGATCAACCTGCCACACATATTCGGTCTCGTAGCTTAAATCAAGCGCTGCACAAGCGTCCAAATCGGCATCAACGGCGGCCCGGATGATCAGCGCATCGGAAGTTCTGAGCGTCATAAGAAGGCGATTCTACCTGATGTTTTTGCGAATGGGGAGTTTGAATGCGGATGAATGGCTCCAACACATGGTAGGTACCAGATGTTAGAGCCATTTGGTTCATTTCCCCAGTGGAAAGCGCGAACCCATCAACCGTCAAGAAAGGCAAGGGCAAAGGGAGGCAGATCGAGTCTTAACACCCCCGCCTGAGGGGCCACAATACGCATGGTCATGGCCTGAAAGGCATGGGTATCACGCATCAAGGCCAATGCGTTAATGGTGCTGATGATCTGCACCCGATAGCTTTCTCCAGAGAGGGCAAGCCGTACTGACTGAGAATGCCCGCTGAAGTTAGCGAGTACTACCCGGCTGTGACTGCCCCGCTGTAAGAAGATCCCATCTACTCGCAGGGGATCGCTCGAATCCAACCCGGTGAGGGTTCCAAACCAAAAATCGGCCAACGCATGAAGGATATACCAGACGGGGAAAATTCCATTGGGCAAACTGCGGAACTTCTCTGGGAGGGGAGAACCCTCAGCCCGCTCCATCACCCCACGCCATCCAGTGGTCTCACCGAGGGTAACACTCTCACAGCGGCTCTGCGCCAAGTATTTCAGAACCCCAAGCGCCCAACCGGCCCCTATGAGGGACATTTGGCGGGGATCAACAGGTTCGGGCAGTTCGCCGGGAGGGGGAGCTTCAACCGTCACCGCATCGGGGTTCCAGCGCCGCTTGAGGGTCACCGGGCCAACATGTATTGTTTTACCTACACCAAATTGGCGGGCACTCTCCACCATACGTTGCAGGGTGGGTGAACACTCGATCAAGGTGGTGTTGTCACTCGCGTGGCACTGCGGATTGGCGGGATAACACACCCCATCGGCTTCGGGCACAAAGGCATGATCCCGGTTAAGGTGGTTGAAGTAAGCGTCCGTCCCCCCTATAAAACGCGCTTCAGGGGTGGCCTCTGAAAGGTATCGGCGGGCTTTAAGGATCAGCCCCGGCGGGGTCACCCGTGCCACCTGATCAAGGATCAACCAGCGTACTACCGGAGGTTTCAAGGACATCACCTGCTGCCCAAAGGCGGCGAGAGTCTCATCCAACTCTGGATCGCTGTGTCGAAGGTATAGTCCAAGTTCTAAAGGCAGGGCGAGGGTTTCCGCCTCATGGATGAAGCGGTGAAGGGACTCAATACCGTCATGATCTTTGTCCAGTTGTAGATCAGCCCGCAAATAGGCGAGCTTCAGCTCTTTCAAGCGCTTGATCGCCGTCTGGGAGAAAGGTTCCCCATGGCTGGCGCTGCACAACCCTACTGCGGGCAAAGGGACATTGTGATTCGGATCAAAGGTCAGCTCAACCGGGGCATCACTGGCTGGCGCTGGAGGAATCGTCCCCTCAAAGCGCAGGTTCACCCGTTGATAGACACGATCACCGGGGTTAACATCGACGGGGTAGGGGAGACGCAGTGGGGTACAGTAGGTTTTATAAGATGCATCTGACCAGTTGCGCTGGTCTTCCATCTCAAAAATATCGCCTTCCATACTCACCTCTACCCGCAGCCCCGGAAGCGGTTCGTGAACCATCGCCCGAATCTCTTTAAAAGGGGGATACGGTTCTATCTGAAGCGGGAACCGTCCATCCTCATGGTTACCGTCGGGGTGTTTAATGGTGATCGGTTTACCGGCACAGCTCGCCGGGTGCAAAATACAAAAACCGATCCGGTTGCGCATGAAGGCGGATCGGGACTGCCCCTCAAATTCAAAACTCACCGACCCGTCACGTTCCCCGGTGATGGTTCCAATCCAGCCAAAATCAACCGGTTCCCGGTGGTGATCAGCCTGAAAACGCAGTCGGAAATGATCATCCTGAATATCCTGCTCTAGAATGGTCAAGGATAGGGGGATAGTTACCCAGTTTTGATCGCGCACGGCAGCGTAGATTTGCGCCAATGCGAGCGCGTTTCCCACCCGAATATGGCGCAGGGCACCGTTTTCAAAGCGAAGACTCACCGCCCCGGCCCGCAAAGGTATTGAGGCAGGCAGGGCAGCATCCATTCCGTAAGCCAGAACTGATTCAGTCAGATGCATCATTTTCCTCAATGTTTGGCTAAGTATGCTGTGGGCTGTGCCCCCAAGAGCCTTTAGGCCCTCAAGGGCATGTCCATCCCTACCGCCCGCACCGTTGGGTCTTGTCCCGCGGCAGTGAGGGGTACCTTGACGTCAAAATACATCCCGCCTAAGGGTTCCTGTTTGCCATCCGGTTTGATCTGTACAGCATCAACGCGCACCCGCACAGAACGCCCCGGCTCCGCAGGGGTGAGCATAACCCGCCCCGGAACAGCAGCTTTGGCAGAAGGCACATCAAGGGTGAGTACATAGTGTGAAAGGGTTCCGCCGACGGCACTTAGGCGCATTTCCACCCGGATACCTTCGGGGTGGGTGGGTGCGCCCGGTGTGGGTGGATTGATCCCAACGAACAACGGCGTGGGGACTTGGGGCGCAAAAGCACGGGGCAGCACCACGATCAGACGCCGATAAAAAGCTTCTGAGGCCGGAAAGTCAAAATTGCTGCCCTGCACCTCTTTTGAACTGCGGCTGTCAAACTCGATCAGTTGTCGAGCAAGAATTTTGCCGTCGGTGGTCAGCCCATAACTGCGTCCGAACATCTCGATCAGGCCGTCATTGATCAAGCGGCGAATGCCGCGCATGGCCACCCGGTTGGTCAAGCGTGCGCCCCGTTCAATGGCGGGTACCGTGGCCATATCCTGAGTCCACAAAAAGCGTAAAATGGCGTGAGCCTCGTCCGGTAACTTCTGTAATTTGTAGGGCAGCGTCACGATGTCTAGTCCCCTTGCTGGCATTGTCTGCATTCAAAGTATAGCGCCAATTGGCAACTACTGCCCCCTCAGCCCTACGGGTTTGGAAGTTCCTTGATCACGGTCGTGGGACGGTTGCACGAATTTCCCCTGTCTCGGCGCGGGTATGCTAAAGCGCACCCTACAAAAGGACCGTTTTTGTAAGGGTGCCATGGACGGCGTCCGGCTGCCAGTGGCAAATCTTGATGCAATCGCCCTGATTACGGTCACAAGGTGTGTTTTCTCATTGCCCTACGATCCCCCTCCCGAAGATAGGAGATCGGATACAAGGACAACATTGCCGATAACGGAACCACTCTCCAGCAGCGCATTGGCCTTTGCCGCTTCTAGCAGGGGAAATCGCTGCGCGATCACAGGTTGAATTCTGCCCGTTTCCAGCAGTTGAAAGAGGGCGGCCCAATCCTCCACATAAGGCTTGGGGTCAAACAGGAAGTAGGTAGATGTCCCGTACAACTGGAAAGATTTACCACTGGGTCCAAATTTATGCCGGAGGACAAGGAGTAGAATCCGAAACAATGTCCCTAATCCGGCCGGTTCACCATAGCTTACCATCCGCCCGCCACGCCGCAGCAGTGATAATCCCCCTTGGATATAGTTGAGGCGCATCATCCCATCAACGACGACATCTATCCCATCCGGTTCGGCTGCGCGCATGAAAGTGACAAAATCCTGAGTGCGGTAGTCTATGGGAACTGCGCCCATGTTGGATATCGCAGGCAGTTTTTCGCCAGATGCAATACCGTATAACTGGAGATTCGCCAGTTTTCCGAGTTGTAGTAGGGCTGTGCCAATCCCCCCACTGGCACCAATGATGAGGGCTTTTTCACCCGGCTTTACCTTGGCAGAACGGTGCAGGGTCTGATAAGCAACCAGATAGTTCAGGATCAGAGTCACCGCTTCTGCCGGGTCTACGGTGGCAGGCACTGGGATCAGGCGATCACTGCGCCAGTACACATATTCACTGTAACCACCTATCACCGTCAGCACACCCACCCGGTCGCCGACAGTAACCCCGGTTACGCCTTCTCCAATCGCGTCAACATCACCGATGATGGCGTACCCCGGCACAAAGGGTGTTTTTTTAGCGAGAGGAGTGCCCCTGTACAGAGAATTACCACTTCGCGCCGACACATCTGGGCGAGATACACTCGCCGCGAGAACTCTGATTCGAACCTTGCCCTTTTCAGGTGCTTGGAGTTCATGCTCCGTGATCTGAAGGACATCGGGGGTTCCTAATTGCATTGCGGTCACACGTTTGTATTTCATATTTCCCTTGGGCGGATACACAATCCTGCCAATCATTGTTAGGTATGGCGGGCAGACCGCCTACCTCTACTGAATGACCCTAAGAAGCCATTTGAGAAGTCACCTCTCGATGATTGACCTCATCCCCCCTTTGCGACCGCTGCACGGTGCCCGTCTCCAAGCTGGAGAAGGGGGG
>JACSRJ010000155.1 GCA_014879835.1 Anaerolinea sp. | reverse complement strand
CCGACCCAGACGCCGAGCATCACGCCTACCCCTTCGCGCACCCCAACTGCGACGATCACCCTCACCCCCAGCCAAACGCCTACCATGACCCGTACCCCGTATCCCGATGTGCCCCCTCAACCGACGGTTGCACTGGCCGTGGATCAGTTTGCACGGGTGCAGATCAGTCCGGAAGTGCAGGCCGGAATCGGTCAGGTATGGTTGTCATTCATCAATACCAGCCCCAAAGAGGCCACGGCAACCCCCGGTACTCCTGTCGCGGCTACCAACACCGAGACCATCAACTTGGCCTCCCCGGATGGCCGTCTGATCTACCCTGTGATCGAACTACCCGCCAGTACTGGGGCAAGAGTCTACTGGTCGCCAGATGGGGCCTATCTGGCTTATTTTCTGGAAGAAGGCGCACGCGGACTGTATGCCCTTGATTTGAGAAACGGGATCACCATTCGTCTGTTTGCCATGGATGCGCTCAACCCGCGGGGAATCGTGAGCGAACCTTCATGGTCACCAGATGGGCGTCAGATCACCGTCGCCCTGACCACTGCCTACGATGTGGATATCTTCAGCGTGGGACCTGATGGAGCCAACTTCCGCAATTTGACTCAGCATGGGGCTTTTGATTTTTGGGCGCGCTGGTCACCGGATGGGCGCTATCTGGCCTTCGTCTCCGACCGGGATCGGTGCTTAACATGGCAGCCCAATGCGCCCGGCTCCTGTTACACCCCGGAGATCAGCCAGCCTGATGGGGGCAATCCTTATGTCTTAGAAATTGCCACTGGGACGATCATCAAATTGGCTGATGTATGGGTGATCGAGCCGCCCCTTTGGGTTACCTCCTCACAACTTTCGATTATTGGCGGAGTCCCTCAGGACCTCAGCGCTGGATCGACCCTCTATCTGGTGGATGTGAATCGACGCGCCCTGCGTGCGATTTCCAATCAGCAGCCCAACGGAACGCGCATCGTGCGCGAAAGCTGGTCAACCGATGGAACACGGGTTGTGTATCAGGAACTAGGTGCCGAAAATGCCCTTGTGATGCGTGATGCTGAGGGAGTTGAGATCGCCCGTAACACGGCTTACGCCTTCCCCCGCTTCGCTTTTGCGGCCGCTTGGTCACCGAGTGGCAATCGGGTGATTCTGGCGGGGCGCAGCAGTCAATGCCCCTTTGGTATCATCGTCATGAACAGCGCCTTTGAAGGCCCCAGCAGAGCCCCCGCAGCCAACCCGGGAGGGTGTGATCCGATCTATTCACCCGATGGCAGCACCATCGCCTTTACTGGTGTGCGCGGCAGTGGCGCTGGCACTGATGGCCGTTTTGACGTATATCTCGCAAACGCCGCGGGCACAGGCATCCGTAACCTGACCGGGAGACTAGGCGGACAGGCCTCCCTCCTCGGCTGGATCGGCAGACCTTAAATGCAGGCGTGAGATCAACAGGAGTGAGATCAACCCGATGAGTTCGCCCGTGAAACCGCAGCCAGACTTACCGCCTGAGGAGCAGACGGTCGAACCGATCCCGGAAGAACGATCTGTGCCTTCTAAATCGAAACCGCGCTCAACCACAGTGCGTTCGGCGCAGATCAACAGTATGCAGATCGTGTTTGGCTCAATTTTGGCTATCAGCTTGCTGCTGGCCATTAATTTCAGTGGACGGATTGCTGCCGGGCGTAACATCGCCTCCGAACGCGGCGATCTCGAACAGGCGATTCAAACGCTGGCCGCACAGGCGACAGCCCTGCGCTCCGAACTGGGGTATGTGAGCAGTGACGCTTACGTTGAAGCGTGGGCGCGGCGCGATGGTAACATGATCAAACCGGGCGAAGTCCTCATCGTCCCGGTGCCCCCACAGCGTACCCTCCAGCCTATGCCCACCCCAACTCTGCCTGCGCTTGCGGGCGCGCCTGAAGCTGAGACCGAAAACTGGAAAATGTGGTGGAATCTGTTTTTTGACGCCCCACCGGGCGGTTAAAGGATGGGTGGTACCCACGATTCCTCATGGATACACGGGCAACGCTTAGAATTGTTAGGATTATGCGATTTTGGTAGCAAGGTTGAGATTGGGTATACTTCGCTGGATTATGCCCACTAGAAAGCATCGCGGTCAGCCTTGGCGAGGATACTACTCAGCAAATACGAACTGATTGAACGTCTTGGACGCGGCGGTATGGCTGAGGTGTTCAAGGCCCGTCAGGCACGCTTGGATCGCATGGTTGCGGTCAAGTTGCTTCACCCCTTCCTTGCCGATGATACAGAGTTTAAGGAGCGTTTCACACGGGAGGCGCAAAACGTTGCCCGGCTCCGGCATCCGAACATCGTCCAAGTTTACGACTTTGACTTTGACCCGGAGAGTGAAAGCTTTTTCATGGTGATGGAACTGATTGAGGGACAGACCCTCAAGGAGTTTATCACCCGCCCCGATGGTCAGCTCCCGTCCATTGATGAATCGCTCAAGATACTGCGGCAGGCCGTGCAGGCGCTTGCTTACGCTCACGGACGCGGCATGATCCACCGTGATCTTAAGCCTGCCAACCTGATGCTTGATAATGATGGTCGGGTGGTGATGACCGACTTTGGCATCGCCAAGATCGTCACAGGGAACCAATTCACGGCCAGCGGGGGCATGGTGGGCACCCCGGCATATATGGCCCCAGAGCAAGGGCTTGGAGACGTGGGCGACGAGCGCTCCGATCTTTATTCGATGGGGATCATCCTCTTCCAGATGGTCACAGGTAAACTCCCCTATGATGCGGAGACGCCTGTTGCCACCATTTTGAAGCATCTGAACGAACCCATCCCCTCTGTGGAGAAGCTCAATCCTGCAATCCCAGAGCCAATCGCAGCCATGATCCTTCGGGCGATGGCTAAAGACCCTGACGAGCGTTATCAGACTGCTGAAGAAATGTTGGCAGCGATCAACGCGCTCCTCAAGGGGGAACCGCTGCCTCCGCCGCTGGCACAGGCACCCGTTACCACTTCTGATGGGGTGATCACGGATACACCTGTGCTGCCTTTGAAGCTGCCCGAAGCCGAGATCAATAAACCTGCCGCCACCAGTGGGGATGGGCGCGATACCCTTGTTCTGCCTGAAGAGGAACCACTTACCCCCACTTCTAAAAGACTTCCCACAATCCCAACCCGCCCCTTTTCGATTTGGCGCTGGCTGGGGATTGCGGTGCTTGCTGTATTGATCTTTTTAGGGGGGGTGACGGCGGCTACCGGACGCCTTGCCGGGGTTGGGATCGCTTTGTTCCCTACTGAGACCTACACTCCAACCGCGACTCCTACGATGACGCCATCCAGCACCCCAACCGCGACCCCAACGGTGACTCACACCCCAACGGAGACGCCGACTCAGACAGCCACAGCTACCGCAACCGAGACGCTCACCCCAACGGCAACCGCGACTCTCACTGAAACGCCCACCGCGAGCGCAACTTCAACCTATACACCATCGCTGACGTCTACCCATACGCCAACCAATACCCACACCCCGACAGCAACTTTCACTGCAACCGCAACCCTCACCCCGTCCCAGACACCGACACCAACGATCAACATCACCGCAACTCTCGAAGCAGCAACTCTTTCAGCGCTGGCTCTGACTGCGACCAGCGTCCAGCAGACGGTAGATGCCTTCTTCCTGACCCAGCGTGCGCAAACCACCCCAACCCCAAACTATACCGCCACAGCGCGGTTGTGTGTTCGGGAGTATGATCTGATTGTGCCCAAGCGTCCCAACCCAGCAGATCCCGAAGACCCGATCAAAGCTGATACAGACTTCAATAGAGAGATCGAGATTCGGAACCTGAGTACCTGTGATTGGCTGCCCGGAACTGCGCTGTATTTTAAAGAAGGTGAACAATTTCGGGCGCAGCGTAAGATCGAGATGGCCAACACAGAACCAGTCAAACCCGGGGAAATCGCCCGCTTTGTTTTTCGAGGGCGCACCCCTGTGCGAGGTGGGTTGTATGTGGGTTCATGGGAACTGCGCACTGAGGGTGGGGTTTTGATCCCCCCTGTGATTGAGATCGCCTTCTTCGCCTACCAGTGATGATTCCCGATATAGTTAGGGGATTATAACGAAATCAGTACGTAGTTCAGGCTATGCTGTAAACATGAGAAAATTACCATGCAGGGTGAGGTGCGACAGATGCCAACGTGCACTATCCTCACCCTCAGAGCCGGGGCACAGCCCCTCAAAGGACAGGATGTAAGCAAATGGGGCAAGGTTTTAGGGCGCGATGGCGCTTCAATATTGGTATGATGATCAGCTTGTCTGTGCTGTTGGGCGGCTGCTTTCAACCAGCCGGGAGCAGTCTAGAACCGACAACGGTTGATTTGGCAGCGCTAACCGCGCTTGCGCCCACCCCGACCTTGTTTGTCACCCCGCTGCCCACGGTGGACTTCCATACCCCTACCCCGGAGCAGTTTTTCCCAACGGCGATCCCAACCGAGACTCTGGCCCCGCCCTCACCCATGCCGACTGAAATCCCGACCGAAACGCCTGTCGAGTCCATGACGGAAGTCCCTACCACAATCCCGATCTTCCCCACACAGGTGATCGAGACCCCAACAGAAATGCCCACACTGGAGCCAAGCCCGACCACTTTCTTGCTGCCCACCCCAACGGCCTTCCCCACTGAAGACCCCTGTATCCATACCGTTCAGGCAGGCGAATGGCTGCTCAAGATTGCCCGTGATTTTGGGGTCGATGCCCAAGTCTTGATCAATGCCAATCCCTTCCTTGCGGGCAACCCCAACGCCCTTCAACCGGGGGTGAAATTGGTGATCCCCAACTGTCAGCCGCCAGCCGCACCGACAACGCCACCTCAGGAAGGTGCGCCTGTGGTGCAGCCCACCTCTGAACTGGCAACCCCCATCATCCTCACCGACCGAATTTATATTGTGGTTGCTGGGGATACACTGGGGGCTATCGCCCGTAAGTTTGGGATCACGGTGCAGGCCCTCAAGGATGCCAATAACCTCACCAATGATTTCTTGCGCATTGGCCAGCAGTTGAAGATTCCCGCACCCTGATCATCATGAGCGTCAAACCTGTGCCCTCGACCACACCCGATTATGGGCAGCTCCTTCGGGGGCTGCTCAACCACGCCGAAGCGCCAGTATTCACCCCTTTTGCGTGGCGTGAATTTCTGGAGACAGAAGCGATCACGGAAGTCTTTCTCAACCAATTGGAGGCGGAGTGGCTGCCCGCCCCTGCGAATGATCAACTTTGCCAGATGGTCAGTGATCATGTTTTTGCGCATCTGGTTGGCTCCGGAATGCCGTGGCAGAATTTGTGGGCCCATGTCCTCCGGGTGACTGGGGTCGCAGTTGCCCTTGCTCCTGAGGCTGATATTGACCCTATTCACGCTTATCTTCTGGGCATCCTCCATGATATTGGCAAACTGGATGAACTTAAAACCGGAATCGCTCACCAGTTAAGCGGCGCACTGGCTGTCCGGAAAATGCTCCATAACGTACTCGAAGAGTCTTTTGTGGAACGCATCGCCAATGCCATTGGCAAACGGAGCAGCGCTCAAGATGTCTATGTGAAGGTGCTTAAGGATGCTGATAAACTGGACAAGATCGGGGCTGCGGGTATCTTGCGTCGACTCACATCCTCGTGGGGGGCCAACCATCCCCGTGAAGCACTCCGCCTGATCGAGTTAGAGATGGATTCCTTCCCCTCGATGAATTTCCCCGTCTCCAAAAAATTGGCTGAGAGCAAAAAGCGTTATGGGACAAGTTTTTTACGTCAGATCAAACACATGCCTCTCGCGCAGCTTCTGGTAAAGTGAATACGTAATCGCACTTTTGTGCTAAAATCCGAACGATCATAATCGATGGTGGGATGCTATGACTCAAGAACACCCGTCCGACGATAATCTGGACTTTATTCCTGAAGAAGAATACATCCCAGAGCTGCCCACCGAACCCGAACCAGAGCCAGAAACAGTGGTGGCGCCAAAGCCCGAATCTGCGGCTCCAGAGCACCCCTTTGCGCACCTTCATGTTCATACAGAGTACAGCCTGCTTGATGGGCTGAGCAAGATCGACAAACTGACGGCCCGTGCTAAAGAATTAGGCATGTCGTCACTGGCGATTACCGATCACGGAGCGATGTTTGGGGCCATCGCCTTTTCCCGTTCTTGTGAAAAGGTGGGCATCAAACCGATCATCGGTATGGAGGCGTACCTTGCCCGGCAGGATCGACGCATCCACGATCAAACCGAGAAGCAGCCCTTTCACCTGCTGCTGCTGGCCCGTGACATGACTGGGTACAAAAACCTGCTGCGGCTCGCTTCCATGGCTCAATTGGAAGGGTTCTACCGTTTCCCCAGAGTTGATAAAGAGATTCTGGCGCAGTACTCAGAAGGTCTGATCTGTACCAGCGGCTGTCTTGCCGCCGAGATTCCACGCCTGATCAACGAAGGACGCGAAGACCTTGCCCGCCAGACCATCGGTTGGTATCAAGACGTCTTTGGCAAAGAAAACTTCTTTTTAGAGCTTCAACACCACGATATTCCTGAGCTGATGACCGTCAACCGATGGCTTTATGACAATCAGGGCTATGCGCGGGTTCCCCTGCTGGCTACCAACGATACCCATTACGTGCGCTTTGAGGACTTTGACGCCCATGATACCCTCTTATGCATCCAAACGAGCGCCCTCAAGTCCGAACAAAAACGGATGCGCATGACCGATCCCAGCTATCATCTGCGCTCCCCTGAGGAGATGTGGGCCCTTTTTGGGGATGTTCCAGAGGCACTGCATAACACCTTGCTGGTTGCGGAGATGTGTCATGTTGATCTCAAAACCAAAGGTTATCATCTGCCTACATTCCCCGTCCCGACAGGCTTTGACGCTGAAACCTACCTACGCCACCTTGCGGAGAGTGGTCTGATCTGGCGTTATGGCGAACAGGGCGCGGACTCCATGCGCGAACGGCTCAACTATGAGCTGGGCGTGATCCACAACATGGGCTTCGACACCTATTTTTTGATCGTGTGGGACTTGTGCCAGTTTGCCCGTCATGCCGACATCTGGTGGAATGTGCGCGGTTCCGCAGCCGGATCGCTCATCGCCTATTGTCTGGGCATCACCAGCATTGATCCAGTGAGCAACGGGCTGATCTTTGAACGCTTCTTGAACCCCGGCCGTGTCAGTATGCCCGATATTGACATGGACTTCCCCGACAACCGACGCAGTGAGATGATCGAGTACGCCATGAACAAGTATGGCGCGGACAAAGTGGCCGGGATCATCACTTTTGGAACCCTCAAAGCCCGTGCGGCCATCAAAGATGTGGGGCGGGTGTTGGCATACCCCCTGCCCGAAGTGAACCGTCTAACCGCGCTCATCCCGCAGATCCCAAGTAAGCCCGTGAGCATCGCCGATTGTTTAGGCGGCGATCCGGAAAAAGCTGTCCCAGCCCTCAAGGCGGAATATGAGAGCAATCCCGAGATTCAGCGTCTGCTGGATACCGCGATCACGGTTGAAGGGGTGGCCCGAAATGCAGGTACACACGCAGCCGGGGTGATCATCGCTGACAAACCGCTTGTGGAGTACCTACCCCTGCACCGCCCCATCGGGGATACCAAACTCTCTCAAGTGACCCAGTTCCCCATGGAAACTTGCGAATCCATTGGGCTGCTCAAGGTGGACTTTTTAGGGCTGGCCACGCTCACCATCATGCGCAAAGCTTGCGAGCTGATTGAGCGTTATCACAACACCAAGTTCAGTATGGACAACATCCCTTACCGCCCTGACCCCAATGATCCTGAACAGAGTCGGCGGGTCTCCATGCTTTTTGATCTGATTGGACGAGGCGATACCACAGGGGTGTTCCAACTGGAAAGCAGCGGTATGAAGCGCATGTTGGTCGAGATGAAGCCGCGCACCTTTGAGCATATTGTGGCCGCTATCGCCCTTTACCGCCCCGGGCCGCTCCAGTTCATCCCGACCTATATCAAACGGATGCAGGGACAGGAACAAGTAGAGTATCTGCACCCCAAACTAGAACCAATCCTGCGGGAGACCTACGGAATCTGCGTTTATCAGGAACAGATCCAGCAGATCGGGGCGGAGTTGTTTGGCTATTCCCTCGGTGATGCCGATATGATGCGCCGTGCCGTCTCCAAAAAGAAGGTGAAAGACCTTCAGGAACACAAAGCTCGGTTTGTGAACAACGGCCCCCAAAATGGAATCACCGCTGAAGTGAGCGAGAAGATCTTTGACACCATCGAATACTTTGCCGCGTATGGGTTCAACAAAAGCCACAGCGCCGACTATGCCATCCTCACTTGCCAGACGGCTTACCTCAAAGCGCATTACCCAGAGGAATACTACACTGCACTGCTTAGTGTGCAGCGCCACAGCATTGATGATGTGGCCCTCTTCACGGCTGACTGCCGTGCGAATGGCATCCCCATTCTGCCGCCAGATGTCAACGCCAGTGATGTGGACTTCACCATTGAACAGACCACCGATCCGGTCTATCGCGGCCGTCGCGGTATTCGTTATGGACTCAGCGCGGTCAAAAACGCAGGCGAAAAAGCCATCGACCTGATCGTTCAGGCGCGGGGTGATCAACCCTTCAGCGATCTGGGTGATTTCTGCCGCCGGGTAAACCTCAAAGAGGTGGGCAAACGCACCATTGAAAGTCTTGCCAAGGTGGGTGCGTTTGATCGTCTGGCTGACCGCGATGAAGTGCTGATGGGTATCGAGCGCCTCATGAGTTACAGTGGTGATTATCATCGCAGCCGGGAGATCGGGCAGTTTAGCTTGTTTGGCAGTGAGACGGTGACCGAAACGCTCACGCTGCCTAAAGCCCCGCCTGAAAAACAGTCCGACAACCGCACGCGCTTGCGCTGGGAAAAGGAACTGGTAGGGCTGTATGTTTCCTCCCATCCCCTGAATGCGATCCTCCCCATGCTTCAGGACCTGCCTCATTTCAGTTACAGTGACACCCTGCACCGCGAGGTTGACGAATGGAATGGAAAGCCGGTCACCGTAGCGGGGTTGGTGGGTGCGACCCGCACCCTAACAACCAAAAACGGCGATGAAATGGCGACCTTTACCCTTGAAGACCTAACTGGAAACATCACCTGTGTCCTTTTCCCCAAAAGCTGGAAGGCAGCGCGGGAACTACTGCTTCGGTTGGGTCAGGAAGAAGGGCTTGCGGTGGTACGGGGCAGGGTAGATATGTCGCGGGGGGATGTGCAGATCATCGTTGATAATGTCACCAACAAAGTAGATCGCTCCCTTGCGGTGGATGATGTTCGGGTAAGTCAAAACCATCAAGGGTATGATGCGCCTGCCCAGAATAGAGAAGAACCTCCTCAAGAGCTAAACACACCAGTGCCAGTGATGATCGATGACTCTGATATTGGTGAGGATGGTCAGCCGAATGCTTTGTTCAACCGCATTGGGTCATCCCCCACGGATCCCCGACGCCCAGCTACTGAAGTTCGTTTAGCCCCTGAAACGGTCGATAATGTGATGGATTATATGGATGAGATAGAGGAGCATAATCCTCCGCTGCTCTTGACAATTACCTTCCGCCGCACCCATGATCCCGATCTGGATCGGCGCAAACTTCAACGGGTACGCCGCCAATTGAATGAGTATCCGGGGCAGGATCACTACCGAGTACGCATGATCATGCCCGATGGCAGAGAAGTGATTCTGGATTACCCGGACTCCACCACCCACTATGAAGGGGATGTAGAGAACTTCCTGCTCTCTCAATTTCACCCGGATGATATTGAAGTGACCGCCCTGCCGAAAAGTAGAGGCTAAAAGGAGCGCATGTGACCGATCAACCTCCCCCAGAGGCGATGAGCCTCCAACCGATCACAGCCGATAATTGGCGTTTAGTCGTGCGTCTTTCCCTAAAACCGGGGCAGGAGCATTTTGTCGCGCCCAACTGGTACTCGATCCTGCAAGCCCACTTTGAAGGCGGATCGGCGAAGGCGATCTACACGGCTGAAACCTTGATCGGGTTTGTGTGGTATACCTTTGATGCTCAAACGAACCAGTGGTGGATCGTGCGTTTTATGATCAGCGCGGAACATCAGGGCAAACATTACGGGCGTGCAGCTCTGCACACGATCATCCGGGAGATCCGCGACCAACACCACCCGGCGGAGATCTATATCAGCTTTGAACCTGAAAACGAACCGGCTCGTAAGCTCTACGAGAGTATTGGTTTTGCTGATACGGGCAGGATCGAGGATGGAGAACTGGTCTTTTGCCTTGATCTGTCACAGTATCAGGGTTAGAAAAAACTCGAAGCTGTCTACCTTCTGCACAATTGCCAGTCCTTTTTTCTCACGGTATGATTCTTTATCACCACATCAACTTGAAAGTTGAAGCTAGTCCCAGTAAAAGGAATCGTCATGTCACAGCCCCGAACCTTATTTGAGAAAGTCTGGGATCGTCATCTGGTTGTGCCCCAGAGTGCGGACTCGCCCGCGCTTTTGTACATTGATCTGCATTTGGTGCACGAGGTGACCTCCCCTCAGGCATTCTCAACCCTGCGCGAGCGCGGCTTAAAGGTGCGTCGTCCAGATCGTACTGTTGCGACCATGGATCACAGCACCCCCACCACCCCGCGCTCTATTCCCATCGCCGATGCCCAAGCCGCAGCGCAGATCGCCCAGATGGAGAAAAACTGCGCCGATTTTGGCATTCCCCTTTATGCCTTGGGCAGTGATCGTCAGGGGATTGTTCATGTGATTGGTCCGGAACTGGGGTTAACCCAACCGGGCATGACCATTGTGTGCGGGGACAGCCACACCAGCACGCATGGGGCTTTTGGGGCACTTGCCTTTGGCATTGGCACCAGTGAAGTGGCCCATGTGCTGGCCACCCAGTGTTTGCTCCAAAATAGGCCTCAAACCTTTGAAGTACGGGTCGATGGACGGCTTCGACCGGGAG
>JACSRJ010000234.1 GCA_014879835.1 Anaerolinea sp. | reverse complement strand
ACTGGGTGACCTGCGCTACGAGAACCCGCAAACAGCGGTGCTGCCTGTGGGCACTTACGATCTGGTGGTGGAACTGGCAACCAGCCTCAACCAACCGCTGCGTCACACCTTTGAGAAGGTGGAGATCGCCGCCGGAGCGGTGACTAAACTGGAACACACCTTCCCCAGTGGGGCTTTGGAGCTGGCCACCTTTGTCATGCCCGGAGTCCCAACCTACAATTCACCCAAAGTGCTGGTGTACGCGCCGGGAGATCGGGAGACCCTGCTGGCCGATCTGCGCTACGAGAATCCCCAGACTGCGGTGCTGCCTGTAGGCGTTTACGATCTGGTGGTGGAACTTGAGACCAACCTCAGAACGCCCACCCGGCATACCTTTGAAGCTGTGGAGATCAAAACCGCGCAGGTGACCAAACTGGAACACACCTTCCCGGCGGGTCAGGTGAAGGTCACTGCGCTGGACGCCAGCGGACAGCCCTTGAACCCCTCCGACTTGACTTTAGAGGTTTTGGCAGTGGGGACGACCGAACCCGTGATCGGGCAGGTGCTGTATGCGAACCCGCTGATCGCCGCGCTTCCTGAAGGCACCTACGATCTGCGCCTCAAAGTGGGTGGCAAACCCTATCCGCTGTCCTCTGTAACCATCAAAATTGGGGAAGTGGTGGAGATCAATCAATCCATAACGCCCTAAAAAGGGAAACTCAGCCGCACCCCTCTCAGAAAACACGCCTAATATCTTCCCCTCAGTCCAGACGGGCTGAGGGGAAGGGCGGGTGGATCACGGGTGGGGCTGCGTCTCACCCGGAGCAGGTCGCGTTCAATGCATCCAGCGGCAGTGCCATCCGATCTATCCGCCCTTACTTCAGTTTCTCTTTGAGGAAGGCCGGAGTGACGGCATAGTCACTTCTCTTTTCCTCAAAACCCGCCTTTTTTAACCCGGCTTGAAGATATTGATTCTGGGCGATGAGCTTCCACACAAAACCATCCTGATAATTGGCGATCATAAGCAGTATGTCACCCTGATCAATGCCGATATGCTCGTGGGAGTACCATTCCACCACAGCGTTAAAGGCGCTTACAAAGCCATACTCCGCCCACACTTTGGGACCGTAGGTCGCTAACATCCCTCGGATCGATTCGAGGGAAGCTTCTGGGGTGAAGGGTAAACAAGCAATCGAGGCATAGGGTGCAGCAGTGCCATCGCTGTTTGGGCCCGTCGCTCCATAAGCCTTGTAACCGCGAGGCCCATCCGAAGCACTGATGCCCCACACCCCATTCTGATAGGTTTTTACTTGATCAGACTCACGCTGGGCAAATTGGCGATTGCGCTCGCAGGCCCGTTGGGTGTTGTTGAAGTAGTTGGCATAACGATCTTCACGATCACGCAGATCGATCCATGCCAGCGGATACTGGTATACGAAGAGGGTTTCGCCGGGCAGGAAGATATATTCTCCGTCAACATTAACCGGACGTTCGATCTGATCCCATGCTTCCGGGGGGATAGGGTGAGTGGGAGAACCCATCGCCAGTAGGTAGAGCAGCAGACCTTCGTCAAAATGGCTCCACCTGCTGCCCAGATAGCCCGTCTCTGGTTTCCAGCCCATCGAGACCAACGTCCCATCAGGCGCAAAATCCACCCAATTGATCCGTTCATAGAGCGCGCTGGCAAGGGTTTCGACCTCTGTATTTTTAAAGTATTCGCCCGCCGTGAGGGCCCCCATGATGAACAAACTGGTGTCGATGGTGGAGACCTCGCTGTCCCAGACCCGTTCGCCCGTTTTCATGTCCACAAAGTGGAAATAAAAGCCCTCGTGCCCTTGAACCGCGTTCTCAAAGGTCTTGAGGGTGAGCAGCACCCGATCATAACCTTCTTGATGGGTGATCCAGCCGCGATCCACTGCAATTGGGATCGCGCTCAGACCAAACCCCACCGCAGCGATGCTTGAAGCCGAATCCGGGGTGCTCCGATCTTTGATCAGCCCATTGGTGGGGTTTGCCTCTTCCCAGAAGTAATCAAAAGTCTGGCGGGCAATGGCCTCAAGCAGCGCCTCATCATCCAGTTTGAGCAGGGCTTCCACCTCTGCTGCAAAACCATCAACCTCTGTGCCGCCCCCGGCTGAAGCGCCAGACTCACCGATCAAATAGGTATTTCCTATGTGAAATGCTTGGGAGAGTTGTTTTTTGGCGCCCTGACCATCGACATAAAAAAAGGACATATAGATGACGTAACGGCCCGTAGCGCTGATCGCTTTCATAGGGCCAGTGATGGGGAACTTGATCCGATTCCAGCCCGTGTTAAGTTCTCCCACAGGCTTGCCAAAACCTCCATCGACCCATTGCCATGCCCCAGTTACGTCCCCCATACCCATAAAAAAGGTATTGGGGGCCTGTTCGATATTTGAAGGCAAATACACCTCTAGAACCAGATGGGCATGATCACCCCATACGGCCAGATCAGCGCCAGTAACTGGAAAGGCGAGTTTGTTTTCCTCCGCCTTACCGCTTGGGGTCATGCGGATTGAGGCTCTCCCATCGGGAGTCCGGACGTCCTCACTGAGGCTGAAAGTCGTTCCGGTATGATCATCACCAAGGTCGGTGACTTCTTTTTGGGCCCACGCCTCCCACAATTTGCCCTCATTCTGAGCCACCACCCGGAGGTTGAGCATCAGCAGGGTCATCACCACAAGAGTCCCAAGGATTCGTTTTTTGAACATGGGCAAATGCTCCTAAAACTTGTTCTCCTACCCCAAAAGCACCTTTGATTATAGAGTCGATGTCCTGTTTATCAAAGCGCTTTTACATAAAGCTCTATTATCCCCACCTTCTTATTGAAGCATGTTTTCGGTGATTGCATTCGATTCAAAAACTTGGTATAATGGAAGCGCTTTTACAGAGTGTGTTTGTTGTAGGGCATTATGGGCGCAACCATTTTTGATGTTGCTAAACATGCAGGGGTATCCATTGGGACGGTCTCTAGAGTCCTGAACAATCGTGATCGGGTGCATCCTAAAACCCGTGAGCGTGTCTTAAAGTCCATTGAAGCCCTCAATTTTAGCGCCAATGCCTATGCGCGAGGGCTGGCCAACCAGCAGACCGACACCTTGGGTTTGGTCATTCCTCAGGTGAACGACTCGTTTTATTTTGAGATCGTGAGGGGTGTGGAAGACGCTGCCACCGAAGCTGGCTATCGCCTTCTTATTGCCAGTCAACCGCGCCATTCGGAGGAACACCGTTATCTTGATCTGTTTCAGCGCAGTTATGTCGATGCGATGGTGCTGGTCGCTATTGATGTCCATATCTATGAACTGCGTGAGGTGATCGACCGTGGAGTTCCGGTGGTGCTGGTGCATCAGAACATCGATAAAAGCGTGCCCTCATTTCAAGCGGATAATTTTGGCGGCGGGCGCGAGATCACCCAACACCTCATTGGGCATGGTTACACCCGTCTAGCATACATCACAGGCACCGATCACACCCCGGATAACCGGGATCGGTTGCGTGGAATGCGTGATGCCCTCAACAGCAGCGGTTTGAGCCTTGAGGAAACGAATATCTTGGCTGGTGATTTTCTCCCCGGCAGCGGTTACCGCGCCGCCCTCGAACTCATGCGCCGCCCAGAACTGCCTCATGCGATCTTCGCGGCCAACGATCAAATGGCGGTGGATGCGATCAAAGCACTCCGGGAGCATGGGCTAAGGGTGCCCGATGATATTGCAGTGGTCGGTTTTGACGATGTGCTTATGGCTCAGTACGTTTCACCTACTCTCACCACTGTTCATCAACCGCTCTATGAGTTAGGACTGCAAGCGGCACAAATGGTCCTAACCACACTCCAAAATCAGGAAAATGTGCGCTCACCCGCACTTGCGCCATCAGTACTGCTGCCCACCACCCTCAAAATCCGCCAGTCATGCGGCTGTAAAGGGTAGGGTTACCTGAAGAGCCTTTCACACAAAGGCTCTCTTTTTGAGAGGTTGTAAAAGCGCTTTCACACGAAAGGAGGCGACCTCGGAAAAACCAGCAAACATTGGTGAAGTGGGTTTGTTTTATGCACAAGGAGAAAGCTCATGATAGGAAAACGTGTCGCAGTCAGCCTCTTGGCCTTTGCGCTGGTAGTTTCACTACTGCCCATCATCGAGAGCCGCGCTCAGGGTGAGATGGCAAATTCGATCCGCGTCTCCGTGGTCGCCGGATCAATGCAGGAAACCATGTCAAAGTTGGTCAAAAAATACAAAGAGGCAAACCCTGATGTGGAGGTGACTTTAGAACTGGAGCCTGAAGGTGGCGCATTCCAAGCGCTGATCGCCGCGGGCAACCAGCCTGACCTGATCATCACATCCTTAGGACCCCAACTCGGCACTTTGGTGGCACAGGATGCAGCGGTCAATTTTGATGATCTGGAAGGTGCAGCAGATCTCTTTGCCCGATTGGAACCCGCGTCGCTTCAGAAAATTGCGGGGCACCACTACTATGTGCCTATTGGTGCAGACATCACCTTGATGATTTATAACAAAGAATTGTTCAAAGAAGCCGGACTTGATCCCGAAAAACCACCTGCCACTTGGGAGGAGTTTCTGGCGGCGGCGGAGACCATCAGCAAACTACCCAAACGCAGTAATGGTGACCAAGTATATGGCACGGTATTTTGGAATGAGGCCCTCCAATGGGGTGGATGGTACTGGAACATGTTGCAACCCATCTACCTGACCAGCAACCAAGGAAACTGCCAACTCCTGAACGCACTTGGCACAGACATTGTGTTTGAGCGTGAAGAGTGCCACATGCAGGACTTCCTCACCTTTGTCAAAGCCGCGCAGGCTTTTGCGCCCCCCACCATGGAGAAAAACTTCTTCAGCCGCAGTGTGGGGATGTGGCTCCAATACGGCTACTCTTGGGAACCCAACCTGAAGTCCGCCAATACCCCCATGATCATTGGTGAAGATGTGGGTGTTGCCCCAGTGCCGGTGCCCAAGGAAGGTGATAAGAGCCTTAGCACTCTCGGAGGGCGAGGGGTGATGATACTAAAGACCACCCCAGAGCGCGAAACCCGTGCTTGGCACTTCCTCCAGTTCCTGATGGAGGATGCCAATAACTATCAATTCATCACCGAGTTGGGGTACCTGCCTGTGGTGACTGCCCTCAAGGATGATGATTTCTTCAAAGAGGCTGGACGGCAAGTGTTTGTGTCCCTGATGGCGAATGCCCGTGTGCCGGAGCAGTCTGCTGCGGCCGAAAAAGTCGCCAACGCCATCCAAGGTATCTACCAAGACGTGGTCGTGCAGACGAAGATTCCGCTTGATATGGCCGTTGCGGAAGCCGCCGCTGCCGCTCGTAAAGCACTCCAAAGCAAATAACTTCTAAGTTCTATCTAAGGCGGATGATTAGCCTCTTCCCTTCTACTGCCATGCAGTGAGGGGAAGGGGCATCTATGAGGATACCATGCTGATGGGCCATTCCTTGACCAAAACACAATAGGGCATTGTTTTATGAACACAGCAATCGCAAAAAGGCGTGCACGCTGGTGGAATCGGGTTCGTCGCAGTTGGTGGGGCTATGTATTTGTCTCCCCTTGGGTGTTCCTGTATCTAATCTTTGGTCTTTACCCCCTACTGCTGTCCTTTTTTTTGACCTTTTTCACCTATTCATTTCCAAACCCTGCAAATCAAACTTTTGTGGGTGTGGGGAACTGGATTCAAGGCATTACTGATCCGCTGTTTTGGAAGAGTGTGGGCAATATCGGCGTTAACCAAGTAATCTTCATAGGCTTAAAGAATGGGCTAGGCTTGCTGTTTGCAGTGCTGCTCTCCCGAATTGGGTTTGGGGCACGAATTCTGCGCACCATCTATTTTTTGCCCGTCATCACCTCTACCGTTGTGCTCATGACTATCGCGGATAACATGGTAGCTCCCGGAGGCCATATCCAACGTTGGATGTCCGACGTTGGACTGATCCACGAATGGATTTTTTGGAAGTCTCAGGAAGGGCTGCCAATGCTGGTGCTGGCACTCATCAATACTTGGAAGTGGTTTGGGATCAGCACCGTCATTCTTCTAGCAGGCATCTACGGCATTGATAAACGTCTTTATGAGGCAGCCGCCGTGGATGGGGCAAATGACTCGCAGATGTTTATGGTCATCACCCTGCCCATGCTTCGCCCCCAACTATTCTTTCTTCTCGTGATTGATGTCATTAACGGGCTGCAAATGTTCACGGAAGTCTTCAGCATTGGCTTTGATGTGTATGGGGGCATCAGAAACCAAGCCCTCACCCCGGTTTTGTACCTCTATGCTCAAGCGTTTGATCGCTCCAATGTGGGTTATGCCTCTACCCTTGGGCTGCTTTTAGCGATCATGATTGCTGCTTTGACGGCGCTCCAGTTCAAGTTTGTCCGCTCCGACCCGGAGGTGTAGCCTCATGAAAAAGCCCTTAACCTTTTCACAGGTGGCCAACTATCTGATCTTGATCGGGGGCGCAATCTTTGTGATCTACCCCTTTGTGTATATGGTTATGAACTCTTTCAAGACCGGTGCCGAGATCATGAATGCTCCTACCTCCTTGCCAAACAAGCCGACCTTGATCGGCTATACGGGGGTGTTTGAGAAGCTGAATGTAGGGCGTTTATTTGTGAACTCCCTGTTTTTGTCAGGCACTGTGACCCTGCTTAACACCACCCTGAGCGCTGTGGGAGCGTATGCTTTTGCCAAGATTCCCTTTCCGGGGCGAAACCAGATTTTTGGTTTTATGCTGCTTACCATGATGATCCCCGGAATATTGTTCCTCATTCCCAGCTATATCATGCTTTACAATATTGGCTGGGTGGGGCGCTTTGAGGCCTTGATTATCCCTTCGGCGGTATCGGTTTTTAGCATTTTTCTGATCCGCCAGTTCATGATCGGCATTCCCAATGAGTTGATCGAGGCTGCTCGCATTGATGGGGGCAGTGAACCAGTGATCTTTGTACGGGTGATCATGCCCTTGATCCGTCCTGCGCTGGCAACAGTCGCAATCCTTACTTTTATGGGCAGTTGGAATGATTTTTTTGGGCCGCTGTTATACCTGAACAAACCAGAACAGTGGACATTGCAGTTGGGGCTGCTCCAGTTCCGGGGGACGGTACCGGGCGAGAACGCTGAGCAGATCTGGGCACTTACGACCTTGATCACCGTACCTATCATCGTTTTTTATTTCTTCATGCAGGAGCAGTTCATTAAAGCATTCGCCAATGTGTCGCTGAGTAAATAAACCATGACTCACTTGACCTTAACTCCCCTTCCCCCTGAATCAATTGAAGTGCTCGAATCGCCCCGGCACTCAGCGCGCCGACTGGTGATTGTGGCTGTAGGTGGGGTGGTACTTTTCATCATCACCTATGCGCTGGCATGGTTGCAGGCGTACCAGCTTTCAATGGCTTACTTCCAAGACGCAGATCGCAGTTTTGAGGAAGGACGTTATCTGGATGCGCTGGTTGGATATTCGGTCTATGATCGCCCCGCTAGACGTTATATTTACTATGGTGGTTATATACAAATCCAGAGGATCTGGGAATCAGAGTATGCACGTCCTGTGTTTCCGGACCTCAGCAAAGCCCAAGCGCGAATCGATGTGATCATAAACGAGTATATTACAATTGAGAATGCTGAGGAGTTTATCCAAGAGAACAGTGGCCAATCCAATCCCTACCTAGGGTTGATTTACCTGCGTTTAGGTGAACTTTACGAAGCGGACGGACGAATCCAAGAGGCTCAGGACATTTATAAATCCTTTGAAGAGCTGTTCAAGGATCAGACTGAGCTGATCAAACGAGCCAAGGCACATTTGGAGAGATTACAAAAGGATGCTAGATAACAAGTACGGTTTTTTCACGGAAGACGGGCAGGAATATGTGATCACGCGGGCAGATACCCCTATGCCTTGGGTGAACGTGATCGCCAATGATCGCTGTGGTTTTACCCTCTCGCAAGCGGGCAGCGGTTATAGCTGGCGCGAACATGCCAGTTTGAACCGAATCACCCGATGGGATCAAGACCTGATCCGCGATGAGTGGGGTAAATACCTCTATCTGCGAGACATGGAGAGTGGAGAATTCTGGTCACCAACATGGCAGCCTTGCGGCTCACAGGTGGAGGGTTATCAAGTGCGGCACGGGATGGGCTACTCCGTCATTGAGTCTCGCCATCATGCTGTGTCCAGTACCATCACCTACTTTGTGCCCAAAGAGGATCCCTGCGAACTGTGGCTGTTGCGCCTGCGAAATGAGGGTGATAAACCCCGGCAGCTTCAAATTTTTAGTTATCTCGAATGGCTGCTAGGGGCAGCCCCAGACTGGCATCGAGAGTTTCATCGCACCTTCATTGAGACCGCTTACCAAGCCTCTGAAGGGACGCTCCTTGCCTCCAAGGTGATGTGGGAGCTTCCGGTTCACAGCCGGGCCCATTGGAATCTCTCTTGGCCCTATACGGCCTTCCACAGCGCCAGCCAAATGCCAGTTGGGTTCGACGCCGATAAACGTGACTTTGTGGGGCGAAATGGCAGTTTGCGCGCTCCTCAGAGTGTAGTTTTAGGGCGTTCAGCGGGGCACACGGGCCGCTGGAGTGACCCTATCGCCAGCCTTCAGCTTGTGATCACCCTTGCACCCGGTGAAACCAAAGAAATCGCCTTCAGTTTGGGCGCAGCCGAGAGCAGTTCCGAAGCGCTGGAATTGTCCCGCCGTTATCGTGACCTTCAGACCGTTCACGGGGCTTTGGAGGAAGTGCGTACTTATTGGCAGGACTTAACCTCCCGCCTCCAAGCGGAAACGCCAGATGAAGCCCTTGATGTGATGGTGAATCAGTGGTTGGTCTATCAGACCATCGCTGGACGGTTGAAGGGACGCACCGCTTACTACCAAACGGGCGGGGCCTTTGGCTACCGTGATCAACTTCAAGATAGTTTGGTCTGGCTGCTTTTGGGGCTGCCGGAACACACGCTCGCCCAGATCAAACTTCATGCAGCCCATCAATATCGAGACGGGATCGTCCTCCACTGGTGGCATCCACTGGCGGATACCGGTCATCGTTCAGATTACAGTGATGATCTCTTGTGGTTGGCCTTGGTCACGATCCGTTACCTCCACGAGACCGGGGACTTTGGCGCACTGGAGACGGTTGTACCTTACTACGATGGTGGTGAAGGAACCCTCCTTGAGCACTGTATGCGCGCTTTTGAGGCTGCCCTTAACCGTCGCAGCAAACGTGGGCTGCCCCTTATTCTACGGGCGGACTGGAACGATGGACTCAATGCGGTTGGGGTTGATGGTTTGGGTGAAAGTGTGTGGATGGGACATTTCCTCCACTACTTACTGCTGGCATGGGCCGATTTGCCCTCCTGTGAGCCGTCCGTGGCGACGCGCTTCCGGCAGGAGGCAGCAAGGATCAAACAGGCCGTCAACGATCATGCATGGGATGGTCAATGGTACTGGCGCGCTACCACGGATGCAGGAGCATTGATCGGCTCTAAGGAATCACCCGAAGGGAAAATCTTCCTCAACGCCCAGACGTGGGCGGTGTTGGGCGCAACCGCTGACCCCGAACGGGCCGCGATTGCGCTGCGTTCTGCGCGTGAACATCTCTACTCTGATTTTGGGCCCCTGCTGTTAGCCCCCGCTTACACCAAACCCGACCCAAATATTGGCTACCTTTCTCGTTATGCGCCGGGGGCACGCGAGAATGGGGGTGTGTATGCTCACGCCGCATGTTGGGCAATTCTGGCGGAACGGCAGCAAAATGGGGTTGATGCGGCCTATCAAGTGTGGCGCACCTTTGCCCCACCTATCAAGGGGCAAAACCCAGACGTCTATTCGGCGGAACCCTACGTGATGCCGGGTAATGTGGCTGGGCCGCTGGCGGACATTCCCGGACAGGCCGGCTGGACATGGTACACGGGTTCAGCCGCTTGGAACCTGCGGGCCATCGTCGAAGGAGTGCTGGGGCTGGAAGCGCGCCTCGAAGGACTGCGCCTCCGTGCCGAACTGCCCGAAGGTTGGACTCACTACCGGATACAACGCTGGTATCGAAAGTGCGCCTATGCCATCACAGTACGGCGCGCCCAAGCGGGTGAAGCCCCCCGCCGAACAGCCAACGGTCAACCCTTTCAGGGTGAATTTTTGCCCGTAGGCGATCCGGGCGCGGTGATGGTGATTGAAGTCGTGCTGTAAGTTCAGCGGATCATTCACCCCAATACCTCCCCTTTTTTCAATGGTCTCTCCTCAGCTTTAAAAGTTGAGGAGAGCGCGGATTTTTCGAGGGTCAACCCTTCAAACACCCGCACTCAAAGTAACCCTGCCACAACGACGACAGCCGCAGCGTGCCCCATCCCCTATCCTGAAAAGGTGTCACCCCCTCAATTTTGGACATCCTTCATCCAACTTCAGCTAGCTGAAGTTCAAATCTCTGATCGTGATCTATCCTGTTTCTCAATGATAGTGATGAAAGGTATTGCGGGTGAGTGAGCACAACTTCATGCCTCGAATTGATTCCAAGCGCTGCGGCGGATGCGGCCGGTGTATCGCCCTTTGCCCGGTAGGGGCACTCGGTTGGCAAGACGGAAAATCCGCCCTTGTTGCACCAGAGGTATGTATCTACTGCTCTGCTTGTGAGGAGGCCTGCCCCAATGGAGCGATTGAGCTTCCCTTCCTCATCCGCAAAAGTCCTCAACCCCCAACCAATCGTTCAGGAATGGTCTCAGAAGACCGTTGATGGAGACAAAGATCATGAGAGAAGAGAACACCTCATCCGTTCAGGCAGCCCCTCAAGAGGGTGCTTATGTTACGGGCATTTTTTTAGTGGTTCTGGTAGCGGTTGTGGTGCTGATGCTGCTGCCCTCGCGGACACAGGTCAAAAATGCCAGCGCCAGCGCCCCGGAAAGCAGCCCCACGAAGGTGGCTGAAGTCAAAGCCGCAGCACCAGCAGCGGACGGTGGTTATGGCGGCGCCTCAGATTCAAAGGCCGCAGCGGAAGCGCCTACCACAGGCAAAACGATCCACTACGCCCTCAAGACCAACTTTGGTGGTGAACCTGCCATGTCCTATATCGGGGTAGGCGGGGAGATTGAAGGTAAGGTCAACCCAACCCTAACGGCGGAAGTGGGTGACACGATCAAAATTACCCTCGTGAATGCTGATGGCACCCTGCACAATTTTGTGATGCCTGCCTTTGGGATTAAAGCAACGGATGTGGCCCAAAAAGGCACTGAGTCCGAGGTTGAATTTGTGGCCACCACGCCCGGTGAGTTTGAATATTACTGCGAGATTCCCGGTCACCAGCAGATTGGCATGAAGGGTTTGTTTAAAATCACCGGGACTGTGCAGGCAGGCGAACGGGCCGCTTTGGCCGACGCCAAGAGTCAAGAACCAGCCACCGCTGAACCCGTGAACGAACCGGCCCCTGCTGCCAGTAATGCGGTTTCGATTGTGCGTAATCCGGCCGATGTGCCGCCTCCGGTGGGCAACCGTCCTCCGATGACTTTGCGGGTAGACATGTCAACCGTAGAAGTGACTGGCATTCTGGCCGATGGTACCACCTTTAACTACTTCACCTTTGATGGTAAGGTGCCCGGCCCCATGCTTCGGGTGCGAATCGGGGATACCGTGGAATTCCATCTCAAGAACGATGACAAGAGCCTCTTCCCCCACTCGATTGACCTGCACGCAGTGACCGGCCCCGGCGGTGGTGCCGTATATACCCAGACCACCCCCGGTGGAGAGACCGCGTTTGTCTTTAAGGCGATCAATGTGGGGCTGTATGTGTATCACTGCGCCACTGCAAGCATCCCCCACCACATTTCGAGCGGCATGTACGGACTCATTCTGGTGGAGCCGGAAGGTGGTTTGCCTCCGGTTGATCGTGAATTCTACGTGATGCAGGGCGAAATCTACACCGATCACGACTTCGGCACACAGGGGCATCTGAATTTTGATGCAGCCAAGATGAGTCACGAACAGCCCGAATATTTCGTCTTTAATGGCGCGGTAGGTGGACTCACCAGCGATCAGAATGCACTCCGGGCCAAAGTGGGCGAGACCGTTCGCATTTACTTTGGGGTGGGCGGTCCAAACTTCATATCCTCATTCCATGTCATCGGTGAGATTTTTGACAGGGTTTACGATCAGGCCAGCTTAACCGCAGCGCCCCTAACCGATGTGCAAACGACCATCGTCCCCACTGGCGGTGCCACCATGGTTGAATTCAAAGTGGATGTCCCCGGACGGTACATTCTGGTGGATCATTCCCTTAGCCGGTTGGAACGTGGTTTGGCGGGTTACCTCATCGTTGAAGGTGAACCGCAGCCAGAGATCTTCGAGGGGACGCAGGGCGAGAGCGCCGGACACTAACCCCTAGCAAATGCCCTATCCACTGAGGTGCGGTAAGGTTCAGGCCTTCACCGCACCCTTTTCAGAGAGGAACCTAACATGAGTGATCAATCTTTCAAAATCAAACACACCCTGAATGTACGCACGATTGAACCCAGAGAGCGTCATCAGATGATCTTCACCCTTTTTGAGCGGCTTCAGGTGGGCGAGGCGCTGGTTTTGGTAAACGATCATGCGCCACGCCCGTTGATGTACCAGTTCATCCATGAATACCCCGAACAGTTTCAATGGGACTACCTTCAGGAAGGCCCCGATGAGTGGCAGGTCCGAATCGCCAAGGTGAAGTAGGTCTCACGGTCAATGTTGCCCCTCTTGATCCTCAAGAGGGGCAGAGGAGAATCAATGATGGACAGCGCAGTGAGAACAAGATTTTCCGGGGCAACCATTGTCTGTCTGCTGTTTGTGGTATTCAGCAGTGGGTGCAGTGTTGGACTGTCCGGTGGGGCCTCGACGACCCTTCCAGTCGAAAGTGAACATCAAACACACGCGATGGACACCCTCACCAGCGCCCAACCCTTCGTAGAGGCGATGTGCAGCTATCATGGCGATCCAGTCGAACCACCCCTCCGGGTGCAGGATTTCACCTTGCCAAGCAGCTTTGGATGGGATTTATCGTTCAGCGCTTTGAAGGGATCATGGCGGGTGATATTTTTTGGGTATCTGCACTGCCCGGATTTTTGCCCTCTGACACTGGCCGATTTTAAGCAGGTTAAAGAAGCCTTGGGGGAAGATGGTTATGGTGTCCGTTTTGTGTACGTGAGCATCGACAGTGCCCGTGATGATAGCCGTGCACTGCGGGATTATCTTGATAATTTCGACCCGGAATTTATCGGCTTCAGCGGTGATGACGAAACCCTCAACCGCATCCAACCCGATTATGGGTTCTACTACAAGCGCAGTCTCAAAGATGAACCGGGAGCGCTGCTGGAAGTAGAACACTCCGCACGCTCGTATCTGGTTGACCCTTTGGGCTACTTGCGGGCGTCATTCCCTTACCACCTTGATCCCAAGGCTATGGCGGACGCGATCCGCTGGCATCAGCAGCAATATGAAAGTGAGCATCCATGAGCGAACACACCTTTTATCCCGATCTGCTTCAGTTGGTGGGGGACATCACCCCGGATACCATCCTCAGCCGCACCATTCAAGAAAACGCAGGCTGCAAGACGGTGCTTTTTGCTTTTGCACCGGGGCAGGCGCTCTCGGAACACATCGCCACCATGCCGGCGATCATTCATATCCTGCAAGGGGAAGCCACGCTCACCCTCGGTGATCAGGTTCAAGAAGTGAGCGCTGGGGCATGGGCCTACATGAATGCCCGGCTGCCTCACAGTGTACAAGCACACTCGGCCGTGATCATGCTTCTGACCATGTTAAAAGGCTTGAAGGAATGATCACAGAGCCTAAATTGGGGTTGAGATTTCGACTGCCGATTCTGGCGCTGGTGATCCTCTCCATGCTGGCGGGGTTGTGGGCAGCCTTGGCACGGGTAGGTTGGTCAATGCCCGAACTGCGCCCTAACCTCACTGGCATTCACGGACATCTGATGATCGGGGGAGTCTTGGGCACCCTGATCACCTTAGAACGGGCAGTAGCGCTGGCCGGACTAGCAGGACAGCGCTGGCATTGGTCATACCTCGCCCCGATGAGCAGTGCGGCGGGTGCGGTGCTGCTGGTCTTGTGGGGCGCGGAGCCTCTGCCTAAACTGCTGATCACTGCTGGCAGTGTAGGTATTGTGGTGATCTTCCGTGCCATTCTGCGCCGCCATTATGCCACCTATACCTTGGTCATGACTCTGGGCGGAGTCGCATGGCTGACCAGCAACCTCGCTTGGCTTGCCAACCAGCCAACCTACCAGATCGTCCACTGGTGGATCGCATTTCTGATCCTGACCATTGTGGGAGAGCGTCTTGAACTCTCACGCATCCGCCGCATATCAGCCCGCGCCTCTGGGATGTTCACAGGGGCGGTGGGGGTTTATCTGGTCGGGGTCGTCCTGACTCTGTTTGCCCTTGATGGTGGGGTGCGTCTCGCCGGGGTTGGGCAGATGATGCTGGCACTGTGGCTCTTTCGTTACGATATTGCCGGCCAGACCATCCGCAAACGTGGACTGCCGCGCTTTGTGGCGGCCTGTCTCCTGATCGGTTATGGGTGGTTAGCGGTCGGCGGTGTTCTGGGCACGATCTTCGGGGCCGTTTACGCTGGTTTCCAATACGACGCGCTACTTCACAGCCTGCTGCTTGGTTTTGTGTTTTCGATGATCTTTGGGCACGCCCCGATCATTTTTCCGGCCATCACGGGCAAACCCATCCATTTCAGCCCACTCTCTTACCTATATCTGGGACTGCTGCATCTTTCCCTGCTGGTTCGGGTAGGGGGCAGTCTGGCCGGATCGCTTGAGGTGCGTCAGTGGGGCGGTTTGTTTAACGTGATCGCAGTGCTGATCTTTTTGGGCGCGACCTTCTACAACCTACGCCGCGCCCCACGCCCGATCACCCGTTGAGGTGAGGACCCTTCAGGCTGCATTCGACCCCAGTTTACCCTTGGGATGGAGGACTACAATCGGAATCTCCCGGGTGGTTCGGATTTGGTAGCCGCTGTAGGCAGGCGCTTCGGTCATGATCTTGGCCATCAAACGTTCACGTTCCTCCCCCTGCGTGATCCGGGCTGTAACCGGGATGGTCTTGCTGCCCAACTGAATCGAGATGTTGGGGTCATGGCGCAGGTTGTAGAACCATGCCGGATGGTTGTCCATACCCGCATTGGAGGCAACCACAATGTAGTTTTCGTCATCCCGGAAGTATCCTAAGGGATTGGTGCGTCGTTTGCCCGTCTTGCGCCCCACAGTGGTGAGCAGCAGTACCTTAAAGCCGCGCATCCGAGCGCCAAACCGTCCGCCAGTGAGGCGATACATCAATACGTGGAAACCGATAAAAGTCTTCATAAGCCGCTTCTGCATGGGGGTCATTCTCTGATCTCCTCTTCGTCTGACCTTTAGTAGGCGATGTTCACCTTACGATAAAGATGCTGTCGTTGGCCCAACTCATTGAGGATGAAGTGCGCCATATCCTCGTAACTGATCCGACCTTCACCGGGGATCGCCTGCTCATCCTGAAGGCGATAGTGCCCGGTGCGCTCCCCTGCTTCGATCCTCAGCGGAGGGCATACAATGGTCCACTCCATGCCCGAAGCGGCGAGGGCCTGTGCCGCTTCCCAATGCGCCCCGGAGATGTTGCGCGCAAAGGTGGGAAAATGAGGGGTATCCCGAATCATGACGCCGGGGGCAGCTTCCAAGGTGGCCACACTGCCTAAAACGATAATCCGTTTGATGCCAGCGGCCCACATCCCCTCGATCAGATGGGGAATACCTTCAGTGAGTACATCAAGATGCTGATCAGAGACGCCGGGGCCTCCGGGGCCCAAAGCGCTGATAACTGCATCGTGCCCTTGAATGGCCGCGATGGTGTCGGCCGCATGGCGGACATCCCCTACCTGTATGGTCAAGTTTTCATGGACGAGGGGCAGGCTCTGGGCCTTACGCACAAATGCGGTGACCTGATGCCCACCTGCGAGTGCTTCGTTCACGATCCGGGTGCCGAATTGACCATTGGCGCCAAAGACGATGATTCTCATGGTGAACCTCACAGATAAACTAAGCCGGCTAACTAAATCCCCAAAAAAAGAGAAGCCACCACCAGCACTAATCAGGGCTGATGTTTTGCTTCACCTGCATCAACAGACGGCGCAGGAGAATGCGCTCCTCAACCGTGAGATGGGCGAAACTCTCGGCTTCAACCTGCTGCCAAACACCTTCCACCAGCGCTTGAATATCCCGCCCTGCCTGTCGCAAATACACCCGCGAAACCCGCCCATCGTTGGGGTCAGGGCGTCGTTCGATCAGTCCCGCAGTGGACATCCGGTCGATTGATTTGGTTAGGGTTGCAGGCTGCACACACATCAGGTCTGCCAGTTCCGATTGGGAACGCCCGTCTTTTTCCCAAAGATGCATCAACAGGATTTCCTGCCCGGTATAAAGCCCCAATTCAGAGAGCAGTTCCTGCGCCCGGTTGCGATGGGCACGGCATATCTGGAACATCAGATAACCCAACGCCTCAGTAATGTTCTGATTGGACATGTGCCTTTACTCTCTGCTGCTTTTGCGCTTTGGGACAAACCCCAGCTTTTATTTGCCGACTAAACAATATCATAAAGCGATTCAGAACTCATGTCAAGGAGGTTGTTGCGATTCAAGTTCAATAATCTCAATGACAGATATTGACATTTGTCACTTGTTGCACTATGATCCTCTTATCAGCTTTGAGAGGAGAGTTTTCCGATGACCAATCAGTCGAAGCGTTCACTTGGACCTTCAGGATTTGAAGTATTCCCCCTTGGATTAGGCTGCATGGGCATGTCCGATTTGTACGGGCACTCCGATGAGGTCGAGAGCATCGCCACCATCCATGCCGCACTGGATGCGGGCGTGACCCTTCTGGATACTGGCGATTTTTACGGAATGGGGCACAATGAGATGCTCATCCGGGATGCGCTCCGTGGGCGTAACCGTGAACAGGTGGCGATCAGTGTGAAGTTTGGGGTGCTTCGGGCCCCCAATGGCGGTGTGGTGGGGTTAGATGCGCGTCCGGCCGCAGTCAAAAATTTCTTGGCCTACACACTGAAGCGTCTGGGCACAGAATACATCGACATCTATCGTCCAGCGCGAGTTGACCCGACCGTGCCCATTGAAGATACTGTAGGCGCGATGGCGGAGATGGTCAAGGCGGGGTATGTGCGCCACATTGGACTTTCAGAAGCGGGTGCGGAGACCTTGCGCCGTGCCCACGCAGTACACCCCATCACGGACTTGCAGATCGAATACTCCCTGATCTCACGAGGGATCGAGTCCGAGATTCTGCCGACCTGCCGCACATTGGGCATTGGGGTGACGGCCTATGGGGTGCTTTCACGGGGGCTGCTTAGCGGCCACTGGACGAAGGATCGCGTTCTGGGTGCGCACGATTTCCGCAGCACCAGCCCGCGCTTTATGGGTGAGAATTTGGATCACAATCTGGCGTTGGTAGAGGCGATCCGTGCCCTTGCCGAGCAAAAAGGCGCATCGGTGGCCCAGATTGCGATTGCATGGGTGCTTTCGCGGGGGAGGGATGTTGTGCCTTTGGTGGGTGCCCGCCAGCGAAGTCGGCTTGTGGAGGCCCTTGGCGCGCTTCAAGTCGAACTGACCGCCGATGATCTGGCACACCTTGAACAAGCGGTGCCATTGGGCGCTGCTGCTGGAGAACGCTACAATATGCACGGAATGGCGGCACTCGACAGCGAGCGAAAATAGGCTTGGGAAGACTCAAGGTATGAATGAAACCACACTTACCCCTGAACGTATCCTTGAAACAGCAGAGGATGTCCTGCGACGTTACGGCCCAGCCAAAGCCACCGTGGTGGATGTGGCCCGTGCGTTAGGGGTGAGTCATGGTAGTGTGTATCGGCACTTTGCCAGCAAAGCAGCCCTGCGTGATGCGGTCACAGAGCGTTGGTTAGCCCGACTCTCAGACCCCCTAACCGCGGTGGTGAACAGCAAGGGTGCGGCCCCGAAACGCCTGAGACAATGGTTTGACCTGCTCATCAGCGCCAAGCGCAGCCGCGCCCTTGATGACCCTGAATTGTTCGCCACCTATATCACCTTGGTCAAAGATGCCCGTGAAGTGGTCAATGCCCATGTGGAAGCGCTGGTGGCACAGGTGGCCCAGATCATCGCGGATGGGGTGGCTCAGGGCGAGTTCGGGGCAGTCGATCCTCTCGCCGCGGGGCGGGCCGTGTTTTATGCCACCGCTCGTTTTCATGACCCTGTTCATGCCGCTGAGTGGTCTGATCCAAATATCAATGAAGCCTTTGAAGGGGTTTGGGCGCTTATCCTCGGTGGCTTAGGCGCCACACAGCCTTAAGCCCGGCATTGGCAGGGGTATTAAGTGCGTACCCCTTGTTTATCCTTGCCCTGAGCCTCACATAAATGCCTCAAACAAGGTACAATCTCCCAAACCCGATCTGTTTGTTTTAGAGGCACTAAATATTCATCATGACAGCCCAAGAAATGGTTGAACGCGCTCGCAGTCTGCAAGAAATGACCATCGCTTTGCGGCGCGAGTTTCACATGAACCCCGAACTGAACTTCCGTGAGTTTCGGACGGCCCGCCGGGTTGCAGAAGAACTAGGCAAAATGGGCATTGAGGCCCAGACCGGTGTCGGGGTGACGGGTGTAGTGGCCCGCATTGGTGAGGGTGGCCCTGTGATTGGCATTCGAGGTGATATGGATGCGCTGCCCATCACGGAGGCGAATGATACCCCCTATAAATCCCAAAATCCCGGCGTGATGCACGCCTGTGGGCATGATGCTCACACCGCGATCCTGCTCACTGTAGCCCGCTTGCTTAACGAAATGCCCAACCGCCCGAAAGCTGAGTTTCGCCTTTTTTTCCAGCCTTCTGAGGAAGACTTCGGCGCGGATGGCAAAAGCGGCGCAGTGCGGATGATCGAAGATGGGGCTTTGGATGGTTTGGACAATGTGATCGCCCTGCATGTGGCCAGCGAACAGCCCGCAGGTAAGATCGGCATTGTGGATGGCAATGCCGCTGCCGCTGTGGACTCGTTTAAGGCCAAGATCATCGGTGAGGGCTGCCACGGTGCGTATCCCCATCTGGGAATCGATCCGATCTACCTCTCCGCACAGGTGATCAACGCCCTGCACGGGGTGCGCGCACGGCGGATCAACCCGGTGCAGCCGGCCTTGATCTCCGTTGGAGCGATCCATGCTGGCGCCGCCGACAATGTCATTCCTTCAGAGGTGGACTTAAAAGGCACCATCCGCAGTTATGATGACGGTGTGCGCGCCCAGTTATGGGCTGAGTTGGAGCGGGCCCTGAGTGTAACCCGTGCCTTGGGTGGAAACTATGAACTTGAGATCGTTAAGGGGTATCCCTCCATGTATAACGATCCCGGTGTTGCCGAGTTGATCCGTCAGGTAGGCCGGGAAATGTTCACGGAAGATGGACTCTACCCCGAAGAAGCGGGGATGGGTGCAGAGGACTTCAGTTATATGACCCGCAAAGCGCCCGGCGCGATGTTTATGCTTGGGGCGAAGTTTGATGAGGTCAATCGGCCTCATCACAGCCCGATTTTTGATATTGCGGAGTCGTCCTTTTATGTGGGTGCGGCTGTGCTGGCGGAGACGGCGGTTCGGTTGGCGCGGCGCTAAAAGAAAGGGGCGACTATCTCGTCGCCCCTCCAAAATTCCCTATCCGTCGGTCATGATCCGGTCAATCGCGGCCACCAACTGGGCCAAATTGGCCACCTGAAACACCCCCTGACTGACGGGCGCATACTGAAGCATATCACTATCGCCCGTCCCCCACTGGTGCTGCGGCTCTGGGTTGAACCATAATACCCGCCGTCCCCGCCGACTCAGGCTTTGGGCCAGATCGATCCGGGGATCGTTGTAGTTATTGCGTCCGTCGCCCACCACAATGATCGTGGTGCGTCCGTCTACCGCATCCAGCTTGTCATCAAAGAAGGTATTCAGGGCGTTCCCCAGATCAGTATTGTAATGCCCCGGCGGATTGTCGTTAAGGACGTTCTGCACGGCCAGATCGGGACGTCCCTGATCAAAGTAATGGCTGATCTCCACCAGATCGTCAATGAATACAAAACTGCGGGTTTTGGCCACCTGATCCTGAAGCTCATAAATCATCGTCAGCATGAACTCAGAGCAGTAACGCATGGAGGTCGAAATATCACAGATCACCACCAGTCGGGGCTTCAACTTACGACTGCGGTACTGAAGCTCAAGGGGCATCCCCTCATAACGTAAGTTATGCCGGATGGTGCTTTTGGGGTCAGGGTTGCCCTCTCGGTCTTTTTTCTGACGTAAGGCAGCCCGGCTTCGCAAGCGCGCTGCAAGGCGTTTGACCTCATCCCGAAGAGCATCAGCATCATCCGGTGAAAGGTACTGAAAGGGGGTATTCATCAAGTCCTGAGGTTCAGGACGTTCTGGGTCTTGATCAGCCATGTTGCGGGCGATGCTGCTGCCCACATAACGACGAAGCTGCTCCGAGAGGGCATCGCCGTTTGCCTCCATCATGGCCATGATCTCCTCGATGGACTCCTCACTCATGCCCATCTCGCGGAGTTTCTCCTCCAGCATTTCCAGCAGTTCGCGCATTTGGTTCATGCCCAACGACCGCTGCATCATGCGCTGATAGTAACCTTGCTGATAGGGGCTGTCGGCATTTTGCAGTCCCATCTGCTGGGCTAATTGATCCAGATCGCTCTGATCAAAGCTTTGTCCTTGCATCATCTGGTTGATGAGCTGCTGGAGCGCATCCTTATCCCCTGCCAAAGCCTGAAGCGCCTGCTGGAGCATTTCCTGCTGCTCTGGGGTCAGCTCCTGCTCCATATTAAACATGGGCGGCGCGGCGGTATCAAAAAAGAGCGGAAAAAAATGATCAAAGGTGGGCAGATCTTTGGCCTCTTTGACGAGGGTCGAACGCAGCGCCGATTGAAAGGTTCCGCGCTCCCCCACCCCAATCGAATCGATGGCGTTCATAGCGTCAAGGTTCTCCGCAATGGAGATGCGGATACCTGCGGCGCGCAAGGTGCGGATAAATTCAACCAACCGTTTGTCCATGACTTACATCCTCCCGGATCAACCCACCTTGAATACCTTCACCTACACCCGGAAAAACCCGGAATCCTATACTGATAACACCTGAAGCCCCAAGCCGATGGTGAGCATCGTGGGCGCAAGGGGAAATTGTCCTTTTCGCCAACGCTGGCGAACTTCTTCGAGAGGCATCAGGCACAGCGATAGATCACCCAGATCGCCGTGATCGGGTGCCGCAACCTGATGCGCTCCTCGTGCTGCAAAAGCGTGCATCACCCCACACCCCCGATTGGCATCAAGGGTGAATGATCCCATGCTGAACCATTCCGCCGCTTCTACCCCGGTCTCCTCACGCAGTTCGCGCTGAGCGGTGATCAGTGGTATCTCGCCGGTCTCAATGCCCCCCGCGGGGAGTTCCAAGGTGAACGCATCTAATGCCCGACGATACTGGCGTACCAGCGGCACTTGTCCATCTTCAAGCAGGGCGAAGATGATCGCAAAGTCAGGCAGTTCCACCTTAAGCCAACCGGGGATAAAAGCGCCGCTGGGAAGGTCTAAATCTTCCTCAAAGACGCGCACATGGGGAGATCGATCCACCAGTAGTCGGGTTTCTCTCGCCCGCCAGTACTGGTTATGATCGCCCACGCGGACGTCCCCCCTGAAAATTGGAGGGTAGACTCGGTCGCCCTGTCCCGCCCCGGCGCGTCAGATTACCCCCGTTCAGTTCACGTTTGGCCCGCTGCACATCCGATTCGTGTTTGAGCAGCACTGTAAGGGTGGTCTCAAGGGTGTGCTCATCAAGGTTATCGGCATTCAACATCACCAGCGCTTTGGCCCAATCGAGGGTTTCGGCCACACTAGGGTGTTTCTTTAAGTCCATCGCCCGGAGATTCTGAACCACATCAACCACCTGAGCCGCGACCCGCTGATTCAATTCGGGCACCCGCAGCCGCACTACCCGAAGTTCCTCTTCGTGGGAGGGGTAGTTGATCGAGAGGTACAAGCAGCGCCGTTTGAGGGCCTCCGAGAGTTCACGGGTGTTGTTGCTGGTCAGAATGACCATCGGTTGGTGTCTGGCGGTCAGAGTTCCCAGTTCGGGCACTGAGACTTGAAAGTCGCTTAGGACTTCGAGCAGGAAGGCTTCAAACTCGGTGTCGGAACGGTCGATCTCATCAATCAGAAGCAGGGCCGGTTCGGGTGAAATGATCGCTTGGAGCAGCGGACGGGCCAGCAGGAAACGCTCCGAAAAGAACACATCTTCTTCTTCAGCAAGACGGTTGGCAGCGTCGCTTAGGCTGGTTGCATCCTTAAGGATCACCTGAAGTTTGTCGCGCAGGAGTTGGGTGTAAAGCATCTGTTTGGCATACTCCCACTCATACAGCGCTTTGCTCTCATCCAGCCCTTCGTAACACTGAAGGCGGATCAGGGTTCGCCCGGTTGCTTTGGCCCACACCTTACCGAGTTCGGTTTTGCCTACACCTGCGGGACCTTCGGAGAGTACCGGTTTACCTAACTTTTCGGCCAGAAATAAGACGGTCCCGATCTCATCTGACGCGATGTACTTCTGATCGGCAAGCGCGCTAATCACTTCTTTGGTATTGCTGAACATCCAAGACTCCTCTAACCATCGATGCTAAAAGGGGAGGCGTTTTGATGGCGCGATAGGGGGGAAAATACGCGATCCGATAGCAGCTATCGATCATCTAAAACTGCCGCGCACGTGGTATGGATGAAATTGTAGCATGGATCAAAAAATGCAGCGCAAAAACTACCGGAATGGGTAGGGTGGCTGCAAGAAGCACAGGGCTGTGACATTAGGCTTTTTGGACCCCTACCCACGGCAGGTCTTTAGGGGGAGGGCTTCAGGTGAACCTGCATTGGGGGATAAATAACAACGGCAGATGAGGAGCGATTCTCATCTGCCGTAAAAAAATTATGTTGTAATAATATTTCGTCTCCTGCCCGACGTAGAGGACGTACAGGCAGGACGCAATGGCGTTGAGGACGAAATCCCACCCTTATTCCGAGAGGATGCCGGACAATCAGGCGGGTTGTGGAGGTGACGACTGCTCTTAACTGAAGACCATTATGCCCGGTCTGGGAAAGAAGGTGTAGTGAGTAATGTCGTGAGGGTCATGGACAAATGTCACACACTTTGATGATAGGCGTTATGACCCTCATCAAACTACGATTTCCCCTCGTACAAACACTGTTCAACTTTTCCCCTCGCTTTTACATGATAAAATATCCCGCCACACGCGAATCAGAGGGCGGAGGAAAGAGTCACCATGCGTATGGTACGGTTTGGGATCGGGTTGGTATGTGCGGTCACACTCATGGCGGCGCTGCTGCCCCTACAGTCTGCTACTGCACAAGAGGCTAATGCCTGTCTTGCGCTGGCGGCGGAAGCGATCAGCGTGGCCTCAGAAGCCTGTGCCGGATTAGAAAGTGGTAAGGCCTGTTTGGGCTACGGCACGGTCGCAGACGTTGAAGGACTTCAAAACCCCGGTGATAAAGTGGCACTAGAAGCCCTTACAAGCATCACCAGTGCAGGGGCAGCCCCTGCGGAGGGCACTTGGGGGGTTGTTTCACTTAACATTCACACTGCTGAAGGCGACCTCACTGGCATTTTGTTTGGGGCAGCCAAGGTGCAGTCCCTGCTGCGCCCCGAACTGCTCGCCGTTCAGACCCTCCCTGTCACCCCGAATGATATTTTGGCGGTGCTGCTGCGCACGGGCGCAAGTACCAACTTCCCTCAGGTAATTCGGCTCAATCCCGGCAAAGAAGGTGCGGCGGATGCCCGTAACGAAGCTGGGACATGGGTGCGGGTGCGTTATGAAGAATGGGTCGGTTGGGCCAATGCGGATCAACTGACTATCACAGGTGATGCCCAGTCTCTACCCGTGCTGGCAGAGACCGATATTATCCCGCTCTACCGCTTCCCTGCGCCCATGCAGGCTTTTAGTTTTGCCACTGGGGACGAAGCCGCCTGTGCTGAAGCTGGTTCGGGGCTGCTGCTGGAATCTCTGGCGGAAAATCCGGTCAGGGTTTTGGTCAATGGGGTGGAGATTGTGTTGAGCAAAGGGATCACCCTACTGCGCGGCGCACTCAAGACCAACCTTGAAGTTCACAACCTGAGTGGAACTGTCACCGTTAAGGCACTGGGCAAAGCCCAAGAAATTGCCGTCGGTGAAATGGTGCGGGTGCGTTTAGGTGGGGCCGATGGGATGACTGCCGCTGCTGCCCCCCGCGCCCCAGAGCTTTACGGCTTCGCGGCCCTTCAGGGGATTCCGGCGGGGCTGCTTCCCGAACCACTCTCGTGTGTGGTCGGGATCACGGCAGGTGACGCACGAACTGCGGCCAAAGCCACCCCCGGCGCCGCACGCAACTTGTTCTACTTACAGCCGGCCGCGATCTACCCGGTGGTTGGCGCTTACACCGACTCCAGTGAAGTCAAGTGGTGGAAACTGGCAGACGCATCGGAGCGTTGGGTGGAGCAGGCGGGGGTTCGCACCGCAGGCGCATGTGAGACAGTGGCTGTGGTCGAACCAAGTGAAACCACCCCTGCGAAAGCATCATCAGGGGGGACTGGTGGCGGATCAAGCAGCGCGGGTGGGGTTCCCGGTGGGGGTGGCTTTGCACCCGCCAGTCGTACCATTTGGAATGCCGAGATCAGCAGCGATCAGATGAGCGGGACGTGCAGTGCAGCGCTCAATTACTGTGCTCATCTGGTGGCCCTTAGCCCCCAAGGAAACGCGGTCACATGGAAAGGGCAGGAACTCAAAACCTATACCCTTGCCCGAATTCGGGAGAATACCTATTCCTATGTGGGACGCAACGGGTTAGGTGATGGCAAGATCGAGATGTTGTTGGTTTTCACCAGCCCCACAACCTTTACCATGACCCAAACGGTGACCTATGATGCCGAACCCGGCTGTCAGCACACCCACACCTTGGCGGGTACTATTCGTTAACTTTTGAGGTCAGCTTGTCCCCTTTGAGGGCGCGGGCGATCCATGAAGTCTTGTTGAGGATGAGAACATGAGACGTACACTGTTTTTGATGATCGTTCTAGCCGTGTTGGTGCTGGGCGCGAACGCGACCGCTCCAGTGATGGCACAAGATTCCCACGCGCAGCCCAATGTAGACACCAACATTCGGGTTCAACCCAACGTCCGGGCAACCCTGATCACCACCCTCAAAAAGGGCACACCGGTCTTGATTGAGGCCCGCAGCGAGGATAGTGCTTGGATTCTGCTTCACACAACCGATAACGCAGTACGGGGATGGGGTTATGTGCGCCTGTTCAATTTCGCTGATGGCGTGCTGGTGCGTAACTTCCCCGTAAGCGCTGAAGCCTTGCCCGAACCCACCGTGGTTTCGCCCGAAATCAGCGCCCCTCTACCAGATGGCGTTTCTTCGCTTAACGCCCCCTATGTGCCCAAAATTACCCCCGGAATGCGGATAGCGATGCGCAATCTGATGGAAAAAGGCAAAGCCTTGGGCAACAACTATCAGGTGTTCTCCAAAGTGGGCGACTGCCAGACCGATCATCATAGTTTCCTGAAGCCGTTTGGCTGGGGGCAGTACGATCTGCGCCAGTACGGTTACCTTCAGGGGGTGATCAACTATTTTATGGTGCAGCCCCGTCCTGATGTGGGTAATTCCTTTGACGCGCAGAGCATCGCCTCACACAATGGCTTCAATTCGAGCGCAGTGCAGCAGCCGGAGTTTGCCGCACCTGTGTGCGAGCCGGGTGAGAAGCCTTTGATCTGCGAATACCGTCTGAACAAGCCCGGAATCTCGATCATCATGTTTGGCACGGCCGATGTGCTGGTCATGTCGCCTACCCAGTTCCGCACCTTCATGACCACCATTGTTAAAGACACCATGAGCCGGGGGATCATCCCGATCCTCAGCACCTTCCCAGAAAATCCCGCGGTGGCTGAGAAATCCCGCCAGTTGAACCAGATCGTGGTGGCGCTGGCACGGCGCTACAACGTTCCCCTGATCAACCTTTCCGATGCCCTCAAAACCATTCCCAACTGGGGCTTGGATACCGACGGCATTCATTTGACCAACCCACCGGGAGACAATGCGGGTGTACTTTCGCCCGAAAACTTGCAGTATGGCTACAGCCTGCGTAACCTGCTTGTCCTGCAAACGCTGGATGCAGTCTGGCGTGGGATTCTGAACTAAACTCAACCCGGCTCCATCCCCGCTCATACGACCTTATTGGACTCAGCGGGGATGAGAGTCTGTCTGCTCAAAAACAGGATGAACCTATGACCCTCACCGATCTCTCGATCAGCGAAGCCGCCACCCTGATCGAAACGAGACAACTCTCTCCTGTGGAACTCACTCAGGCCTATCTGGATCGAATCGAACGTCTGAACCCGATTCTCAATGCGTTCATCACAGTCACCACCGACCACGCCCTCAAAGCAGCCCGGATGGCGGAGGCGGAGATCAAGGCCGGTGCATACCGCGGCCCGCTGCATGGGATTCCGTTTGCCTACAAAGACCTTTTTGAGACCAAAGGTGTCCTGACCAGTGCTGGCTCTAAACACTTTGCTAACTACGTCCCGGCGCGGGATGGTACGGTGATCGCACGCCTTTCGGAAGCAGGCGCAGTCATGCTGGGCAAACTGAACATGCACGAATTGGCCTTTGGGGTCACGACGGATAATACATGGTATGGAACCTGCAAAAACCCCTACGATCTGCACCGTATCCCCGGCGGTTCTTCGGGCGGTTCTGGGGCGGCGCTGGCAGCGCGTTTATGCGCAGGCGCACTGGGCAGCGATACCCGCGGATCGATCCGTATTCCGGCTGCGGCCTGCGGTGTGGTGGGATTGAAGCCCACCTATGGACGGAACAGCCTACATGGGGTCATTCCTCTCAGTTGGAATCTGGATCATGTGGGCCCGATGGCCCGCCGGGTGCGCGATGTGGCCCTGATGTTGGGGTTTATGGCGGGATATGATCCGGCTGATCCCTTTTCGGTAGATTACCCTGTGGGTGACTATCTCGATGACCTTGAAGCCGGTATTGAAGGATGGCGGATCGCCATTGCCGACGATGAATTTTTCACGCCGGCCGATTCCGAACTGAGCGCGATGCTCACAGAATCAGCGAAAATATTCACCTCGTTAGGGGCACAAGTTTATTGGGTTGATGCGAGTTGGCTGCGGGCTTCTGGGGATTATTCCCGGATCATGCTTGGGGCGGATGCGGCGGCCTTTCATCGGGAACGTTACGAAACCCGCCCCGATGATTTCAGCGGAGAGATTAGAAAGCGCCTCGAACGTGATTCAGCCTACACCTCGCGGGACTATGCTGAGGCGCGTTATGCCCAGAATCTGGCGATCTATCAGATCGGCACGTTTTTTGAAAACTACGATCTGCTGGTCACGCCAACCACGCCCGCGCCTGCCCTGCGCCACGATCAACTGCCCGAATGGCGCAAGAGCGGCGGCGATTACACCCGCTTTAGTGCCCCCTTTAATATGACTGGCGTCCCGGCAGTCTCGATTCCGGGTGGGTTTAGTGAGGCCGGGCTGCCATTGGGGCTACAGATCGTCGCACCCCATTGGGGAGAGGCGCAGCTCCTCCGCGCTGCTTATGCTTATGAACAGGCTGCGGGCTGGTATCAACGCACTCCGGAATTGTGATCGTGATCGCTTCACTGATCCCTGATTGGCTTCTACCGACCGTACTGCTCATTCCCGCCGCCCTCTGGATGTTTTTTGGGGTCGGGGGGAGTTGGGCGCGTGCCCTTCTGCCCCGCTCCGATTGGCGCAATCTACCTCTCATGGCCGGCATGTCTATCGCATTAGGCGGCGCGATCACGACGGGGGTAATGTTTGTCTTAGGTACCTTCGGGCGTTTTAACCTGATCAACACCCTCCTAGCGACAGGGATCGCGTCACTGGTAGGCTGGATGATCAGCCGCCGCAATTCCGACGGGACACCTCCATCCGCCGCAGCACCATTGGGTGCTGTTGATAAAACCCTACTGGTAATCACCCTGATTGCAGTGGGGCTGCGCTTCTGGAACACCGCCTACTGGTGTTTTACCACCTATGATGCTTTGTGGGTTTACGGCTTTAATGCCCGCCTGTTTATGTTAGAAGGCGCGATCCCGCCCCGGATCGGCTACTATCCTCAGTTGATCCCGCTTTCCTACACCTATTTTCAACTGATGTGGGGGGCGATCAACGATCATGCGGCGCGGGTGGTGCTGCCTTATTTTGCGGCGGGCAGCGCGATCATGACCTATCTGCTGGGCAAATCCGTCTTTAACCGCCGAGCAGGGCTGCTGGCAGCGGCGTTGTGGATGCTCTACCCTCATCATGGGGTTTGGAGTCAGTTTGGGGATTTGGAGGTCACCACCGCTTTTTATTTCACCGGCGCAGCGGCATTCCTAATTCTAGGCTGGAATAGGCGCAGCCTTCGTTATGGGCTGATCAGCGGGTTTTTGACAGGTGCAGCGCTCTGGACAAAACCAACCGCTGCCGCCCTCATCCAGAGCCTCGCCCTGATCGGGGCGGGTTGGCTGCTCTTTGAGTCCCGATCCTTTTTTCCCCGACTGATTCGTCCCTTACTGCCGCTTGATCAAGATCGGCTGGCCCGCTTGCGATACCTCTTGCTGGTGGGCATCGCCGCAGTGCCTCTGGGGGGGGTGTGGTATGTGCGTAATATACTCATGGGACACCCACCCCTGACCATGCCTCCCGGATACTGGCAGGATGCAGCCCAGCGAAGTGGGCAAGAGTTGGGTTTCCCGTTGATCATTATCGGGGCGTTGGTGATCGGGTGGATGATCCTAAAAGGTAGGGAGCGACTGCCTTGGCTGATCGTCGGGTTGATCCTAATCTTGATCGGATCACTGCCCTCCGCTTTTGGGGGACGTTTGCCTACGGGGGAAGAACTGCGCCTGTTGTTTTTGGGACAGATCGTGCCCACCCTTGTTCCCACCCGCTTACATGTCCTTGAGTATTTCCTGATAGGGGCTGGTATAGGGCTTCTGATCGGGTTGATGCGCCCTGCATGGGGTGAGATCAAGGCGGTACGGCGGGGCGCACTTTTGGCGCTGGGGGCATTTATCCTTCCCTATTTTGTGACGTGGTTTTGGTCGTACTCGTACCACTTCCGCCTTAGTTTTGCCATCGTGCCTGCCCTGATCGTGGTTTTGGCAGGGCTGATCACCGCTGCGGCGTCACGTGTCCGGGTGAATCAGGCGCGGCGAGTGGGTGCAGTGTTGATCATCGTCTTGCTGGCGGTGCCCGGTTGGTGGGTCACGCTCACTGGCTTAGAGCCTGCTCTCACCAGCACCCTACCGGATGATCACGCCAAGCTGGCACAGGGGAATGCGGCCCTGATGGGTTTGGTGGACTTTCTCCAGCATGAACGCGAGCGCTTGGGGCGTCCCCTGAAAGTGATTGCGCCGGGGGAACTACGTCTAAATTTCTTTTTCCCTCAAGATGCTATCCATGGGGATGCCTACCCCCTCACCCTTGACGAGATCGCCGATCTGGACTTTTTTGTGGACAGTTCCGTTGGGCAGCGCTTGTATCTGATTCAAGACAAGGGTTATAACCAGATTCTGGCGTCCTTGACGCGGCCGGAGGTGTTGAAGCGGGTCTATACTGTGGATGATCAAAACTTCCGCTTCTCGGTCTACACCATCGACAATCAGAGTCGTTTTAAACCTCGTGAGAATGGGGTGATTCAGGCCCAAATAGGCGATTTTGCTGAACTGGTGGACATGGAACTAACCAGCCTTAAGCTCTCGCCCGGTGATACCCTGTACTTGACGAACTACTGGTGGTCGCTCCGGCCCGCCACCTTGGATTACAGTATCTTTGTCCACCTTTGGGACGCCAATGCGCAAAAGTTGGTAGCTTCGTGGGGAGGTCAGCCAGTTGAAGGCGCGTGGAGCGTGTGGAAAGATGTGCCGGGAGCGCACTTCAGCGTGGCTTACCCCACCCGCTTGTGGCAGGTGGGCGAACTGATCAAAGATGAGTGGCGGATGCTCATCCCCCCGGATGTGCCCCCCGGACGCTACGAACTGCGGGTGGGTATGTTTGAGCCGATCAGCGGGGAGCGGCTCCCGGTCATTCAAGAAGGTCAAACCCGTGACTCGATCTTTGTGAACTGGTTTGAAGTGGTGCCCCGATAAAACACAAACCGTCTCTGGACACCACAACAAATGCAGCCTACTTTTTAAGGGAGGGTGTCGAGCAGAGCTGCAACCATTTCTGGGGTGACACCGGTGCCAAAGTTTTTGCCCTGCACTTGGAACCACTGAAGGGTTTTGCCCCCATCGGTCGAATAGAGCAGAGTCGGCGTTCCATCCACCCCAGCAGCGACGGTGATCTCAATCCCCTTTTGGATAGTCTCAACCACCTCATTACCGCGGATGCAGGCTTCAAGTTTGACCGCATCCAACCCCAGATTTTTGGCGGTCTCGGTAAGAACCGGCAAGGTAAACGCCGTTCGCCGCTGAAGATCAAACAAGGCATCGTGCATCTGCCAGAATCCCTGCTGTTTATCAGCACACAGGGCTGCATGGACGGCCAATAAGGAGTCATCCTCGGCGCTGAAGAACAGGGGCACAATGGCCAATTTGACCTTACCCGGCTTCACCAGTTGGTCGATGATTGCCTCTATGGTCGGTTTGTAGTCATAACAATGAGGGCAGCGAAAGTTCGTGAACTCAACCAAGAGGAGTTTGGCTTCAGGGCTGCCCAGCACGGGTTGACCGCCTTCAAGGTTGCTGCGGGGAATATCCGCATAACGGTCTACCACGCTGGCGGTTGTGCCTTCCCCAACGGTGGGAATAACCGTAGGGGTGATCTGATTCTGTTGGGTGATCACCAGCATCAATACCAGAAAAATCACGGCTACAGCGCCAAAAACGAGAAAGACCGCTGCCTGCTCACGGCTGCGCGGTTGCGATTTGGGTTGTTCAGACATGCCTTGACTCCGAGGAGAATGGATATTGTCCATGAATTTAACGCCTCTGGCGTCCACGTCAAGTATAATGGGGTGAGGTTAACAAGACATTTAAGGAGAGCCGCGAATGCGCGCAGTAGACATCATCGCCCGAAAGCGTGACGGAATGGAACTAGCCTCAGAGGAAATCTCATTTTTCATCCGAGGTTATACGGAGGGAATCGTCACGGATTATCAAGCCGCAGCGTGGCTGATGGCGGTGTATCTTAAGGGTATGTCAGAGCGTGAGACCGTCGATCTAACGCTGGCGATGGCCCATAGCGGCGATGTCCTCGACCTCTCCGATGCGCTCCCGATGGTGGTTGACAAACATTCCTCAGGTGGGGTTGGTGATAAGACTTCTCTGATCGTTCTACCCCTTGTAGCTGCCTGTGGCGTCCCCGTGGCCAAAATGAGCGGACGTGGGCTTGGTTTTTCTGGCGGCACCATCGACAAATTGGAATCCATCTCCGGCTATCGGGTGCAGTTGAGCGAGGATGAGTTTCGCCAGCAGGCACGTAAGATTGGGATCGTCCTGACCAGCCAAAGCGCCAACCTCGCCCCGGCGGATGGCAAACTTTACGCCCTGCGCGATGTCACCGCCACTGTGCCAAGTTTGCCTCTCATCGCCAGCAGCATCATGAGCAAAAAGATCGCCGCGGGCGCTCATGCCATTGTGCTTGATGTGAAGGTGGGTTTGGGCGCGTTTATGCAGACCATTGATGAAGCCAAAGCCTTAGCCCGGATGATGGTGGGCATTGGCAACCGGGTGGGGCGGCGTACAGTGGCCCTGCTCTCCGATATGAATCAACCATTAGGGAACGCGGTGGGCAATGCCCTTGAGGTGATCGAAGCCGTTGAACTCCTGCACAATCGAGGGCCTCAAGACCTGCGGGAACACTGTTTGGCCGTGGCAGGTTACATGCTCTGGTTGGCACGAGGTGCAAAAGAAGGCGCGGTCGAAGGGTATGTCAAAGAAGCGGCCGAGAAACTGCGCAACGGAGCCGCCTACGATAAGTTTTGCACAATGATCAAAGCACAGGGCGGTGATGTGCGTATGATCAATGATACTTCCCTGCTGCCCAAAGCGCAGATGGTGGAAACCCTGACCGCATCTCGTAATGGTTATGTGCGTCAGTTGAATGCGCTTCATGTAGGTATGGCCTCAGTGGAACTGGGCGCAGGACGATCCCGCAAGGATGATGCCATTGATCACGCCGTTGGGGTGATAGTCCACAAAAAAGTGGGTGACACGATTATGGAAGGGGAACCAACCTTTACCCTCCACGCGAACAACCGCGGACGTTTGGAGGCAGCCAAGCGTCATCTGCAAAACACCATCGTTTATAGTGATCAAGCCCCCCTGCCCTTGCCGGTCTTTTATGATGTGATTCTGGAGTAACTGAGGGGTTAAGGTTGGGGTGTGGACGGGTAGGCACGCCCATACCTCTGTTCAAGTTAAATTTGCCTAGCTTTTTTAGGTGGAATAGGAGGCTGGAAAACGCAATGCCCGTCGCAACCATCCAATTTAAGAGTGCGGCCTTTGAAGGGGATATGACCTTTACAGCGCTTCTGCCTGACCCGCTTATCCCGCCACCCTACAGTGTTCTGGTGCAGCTTCACGGAAAGTATGACTCGCATACTTCATGGTTGTACAAGTCAAAATTGGCAGAATATGTCTCACTGGCAAAACTGCCACTTGTGGTGCTGCTGCCTGATGGGGGGAATGGCATGTGGGCCGATATGCATCCGAATGCCCCCTATGAAAGTATGATCGTTGAGGATTTATGGAGATTTGCCCATACCATGTTCCCTATCAAACATCGTCAAAAATGGGCCATTGGAGGGCTGTCGATGGGTGGTTATGGTGCACTTCGACTTGGCTTGAAGTTCCCAGAGATCTTCAACTCGGTTTATGCCCACTCCAGCGTGATCCCTAACCAAACCGAGATCACCGAGTGGTTCAAAGTTAAAGGCAAAACTAAACAGGACATGGACTGTTTCTACTGGGCCGCTAAACGCACCTCACGGGATATGCCCCGGTTGGGTTTTGACTGCGGCACGGAGGATGGTTTGATCGAGCATAATCGCCGCTTCCGTGACTTTCTCAAGAAGTCCAAACTGTCCCACACCTACAGTGAGCATCCCGGAGGACACGACTGGGTGTACTGGGACACCCATGTACAGACGGCTCTTAAGCAGCACGCCGAAGTGCTTAAGTTACAGCCCGCCAAATAAATCTGATCTGAAGCTCACCGAATTCGCTTTTTTAGGGTCACGCTCACTGCATTTTTTGCTTCGGTTGAGGCAGTTTCAGCCCCTGAGTCCCTTTCCCTAAACTGCCTCTCTCCAGCCCCTCCGCCTCATGAAGGGCTGAGGGGGCGACACTACATTTTGGGGTTAGGGTGATAGTCCTCACCCCTCTTTCCCCTCTCCCACCCGCCGCTTCGCGGCTAGGAGAGGGGAGGAAAACCTTTGGTGGGGGCGTCCCCCACAACCCCAGAGTTTGAGGGGTTTACCCCTCAAGAATCCGATTTCCCCCTTCGCCCGCGTGCGGGAGAAGGGGGGCAGGGGGATGAGGGCAAACCGACTGTCGCCCCCTCAGCTCAGCCCTTCATGAGGCGGAGAGGCGCTGCCTTCTTTCGGCCATTCACGCCAGCGCCTTTTTAGGCTATGATAGTTAGCCCGTTTTTGCACGTGGAGGGCGAACCATGCGTGTAGGTATGGATTTTGGCACAACCAATTCAGGCATCGCCGTGTATGATGGGTACAAGATAAACGTGCTGACTCTTGATCCGTTCTCAGAGTCTGAAGTGGTGCGGAGCGTGATCTACCTCACCCGTGATCATCAAGTGTACGTAGGCGACGAAGCAATCAACCTCTACAACGCCCAGAATATCAACCGCGAACGGCGGATGGTGCGCCGCAAAGTTGGACACATCCAAATGGAGTTTTCAGAAATAGGCAAAGTCGAGACGGATGTGCACATCATGATCGACGAGTTTGAGCCGGGGCGCTTGATGCGCTCGCTCAAAAGTGCCTTGGCCACCCCTTACAACGGTACCTTGATCTTTGGCCGTGAGTACTCTTTAGAGAGCTTGATCGCGCTTTTTTTGAGTACTGCACGGGAGCGCGCCGAAAAGCAGTTGGGCAAACCCATCCATGCCGTGACTTTGGGGCGTCCGGTGCATTTTGTAGGTGCTGAAACCCCTGAAGATGATCAGCGCGCTGAAAACCGCCTACGAGAAGCGGCTCATCGGGCGGGTTTCGAAGAAGTGTCTTTTGAATATGAACCTGTCGCTGCCGCCAAACATTACGCCCTCTCCGTGAAGAACCCACAGCGCATTTTGGTTTATGACTTTGGCGGTGGAACGCTCGACCTGACGGTGATGTCCCTACATCCCGGACATGCCCCAGAAGTGCTGGCTATTGGCGGGGTAGGCATCGCCGGAGATCGTTTTGATCAACGTTTGGTAGAACATGCCCTTACCCCGCATTTTGGTCGAGATGTGACGTGGGGAGATAAAGATTTACCCATTCCTCGCACCTTGATCGACCAGATCACCGTTTGGGAAGGGCTGCCCACCCTCGCCACCTTGGAAACTCGCGCTTTTCTACACCGTGCCCAGATGGGGTGCAGTGCCCCAGTACGGCTTTTTGCCCTTGAATCACTAATCTTCAACTTCTACGGATTCGCCCTTTTTGAGACAGTGGAGCAGGCGAAGCGCCGCCTCTCTGATCTGCCCTTCACCGAGATTCGTTTTGAGGGCAATGAAATTGACATCTGGCAATTGGTAACTCGCGCTCAGTTTGAGTATTACACCCGAGGTGAGTGGCGACGCATCCGCGAAGAAGTGGTTGAAACCCTCAACCGAGCGGGTCTGCGCACTGGTGACATTGATGCCGTAGTGCGCACTGGGGGATCTTCCAGCATCCCCGCCTCTTTGGAGATGCTGGAAGAACTCTTCGGGGCCGAGAAGTTGGTTGAGGAAGACTTGTTTACTGGGGTGACTGCGGGTTTAGGCATTACCGCTTGGGAACACAGTGCGGGCTGAAAAACCTTCCCCTCGCGGTTTTTGGTAAGGAACCGCGAGGGGGATCGTCATGCCTTGCCCCAGCGCTCACTGATGCTGATCTTATCGATCTTGCCCGCACCCGTTTTGGGCAGTTCCTCCACAAAAACGACTGTTTTGGGAACTTTATAGCCTGCCAGACGCTCCCGAAGGAATGTGATCAGCCCTGTCTCATCGAGGGTCTCACCGGGTTTGAGGACTATCACCGCCCGTCCCACTTCGCCCCATTTGGGGTCAGGTACACCAATCAGAGCCGCTTCTGCCACCGCTGGGTGGGCATGGATTGCGCTCTCAACCTCCGCCGGGTAAATATTCTCGCCGCCGCTGATGATCAGGTCTTTGATTCGCCCGATGATGCGGTAATATCCCTCCTCGTCGCGGGTAGCCAGATCACCCGTGTGAAGCCAACCATCAATGACTACCTGACTCGTTGCGTCGGGGTTGTTCCAATAACCGGGGGTCACATGTGGCCCTCGGATGAGCAGCTCACCGCCTTCATCAACCGCACATAAAGAACCATCCGGGCGTACCACTTTTACATCAATGTGCATCAGTGGGAAACCGACTGCGGCAGGCTTGCGGCGCACATCTTCAGCAGGCAACCAAAAAGTGTTGGGGCCAGCCTCCGTAAGTCCATAACCGGTCTTAAAATCGACCCCCTTATCCCAAAACTTCTCAAAGACAGGCAGTGGACAAGGCGCGCCGCCACTGATAATCAGCTTGGTGTGAGAAAAATCAGCCGATTCCCATCGAGGGTGATTTTGAAGGGCGATGAACATCGTGGGCACACCAAAAAACACGGTTACTCCTGCGGATTCGATCAGATCAAAAGTTTGATCAGGGTCGAATTTGCGGCAGATAAGGCTTGTGCCACCGGCATAGATCAGGGGTAGGGTAAAAACATTCAAGCCGCCTGTGTGGAACAATGGCGCATTGAGGATCGCTACATCATTTTGATCCAATCCCCAACTGATGACTGTGTTGATCGCGTTCCAGAGCATATTGCCCTGTGTTAGAACCGCCCCTTTAGGCAGTCCTGTTGTACCTCCCGTGTAGCAGATCACCCATGGATCATCGGGTGACGACTCTCGAATGGGGTGGAAGGTGGTTGAGGACGATTCGCGCCGGGAGAATAAAAGATCGCTGGGATCAGCCGGTGCATCTAGTGCAATCCAATGTTTTATCAAGGGTAGTTGGGGCCGCAGCGCGGTGATCTGGGTCGCAAAGTCTGCGGAGTAGCACATAACTTTGGGCTGAGCATCAAGGATCAAGGGTAAAAGCTCGGCAGTCGTTAAACGCCAGTTGAGGTTTTGTAAGATCGCGCCGACTTTGGTGCAAGCCATCCATAGATCAAGATATTCAAGGCTGTTGATGGCATAAACCGCGATCCGATCTCCGGGCTGGATTTCACACCGCTCTTGAAGGAAATTAGCGGTCTGGCAGACCCGTTCCTCCCACGCCTGAAAGGTCAAACGCTGCCCAGTGAGAGTATCGCGCAGTGCGGTGCGGTAAGGGCTGAGGCGGGAACGTTTCGCCAGAATATCTGGATAAAAGGCAGAAGTTTGAGGCCACATGACGCGCCTTCCTCAAAATACAAAGTAAAAATGTTGTCGCTACCCTCAAAATTTTACCCCGTCTGATAAAGTACCGTCACAGGATAGTAAAAGACTCGTAAAAAGCTACAACTTTTGAGGGAGAATACGCAGTCATTTCGTTGACTCCGACCCATAAGTGAACGTACACTAAAACTGTCATCGGACGAAGCCGCAAGAAACGCGCCGAGACGCAGAGAACCGCCGCACACAAACACAGGTGATGGAAGTCAGTCTTTGTCCCTTAATCTGGACGTTGGTATCTTACAAAGACAAACTTTCTTAACTTTTAGCAGTGTATCGGCGGATGAAAGTTCACAAACGGAGGATAGGTCAATGGCAGGAAAAATTCAGTGCAACTACGATAATATGGCGCAGATCGCCGGCAAGTTTGCTGAAGAGTCCAACCAGACTCAGCAGCTTATGCAAGCTGTGAAGGGTTTGGTTGATCAGCTTCAGGGCGGGGCGTGGATCGGCGTCGGGGCGGAAGCCTTCTTTCAGGAAATGGAAGACTTGGTGATGCCCGGTATGGATCGCCTAAAGAACGTGCTCGCTGACGCCGGAACCGCAGCAAAGCGCATCTCCGACGCGCTCAAGCAGGCTGAAGACGAATGCGGCAGTCTGTTCCGCTAATCCTAATCATAAATCAAAGAGAGAAACCAGCAGGAGGCAATCATGGGCGCTGATGTGCAAATGGATTATGAAGTGATGGAAAAGATGCGCGATGTGTTCAAGAACGGGAGCGATCAGCTTGGCGAAACGCTCAACGTGATGAACAATCTGGCGCAGATGATGGAACAGGGTGCGTTGCTCGGCGATGGTGGCGAACTGTTCGCCCAGGCGCTCCGCGCCCGCTTGGCGAAGAAACTGCAGAACCTGCAGCGTAAGTTCGCCGAACTGTCACAGGACGTCAATGGCGCGGTGCGTGACCTGCGCGATGGTGACAAAGAAGCGGCAAGTCGGTTCAAGGGCTAATTCTCAAGGCGCAGGACGTAATAGGAGGGTCACATGTCCGTATTTACCTTTATCGCAGATTCGATCGTCGAACAGGTCGATCAATACAAGAAACAGGGCGACCAGTGTGAGCGCGTGATCGAACAGATCCGCACCGGGATGAACCCGCTTCAGGCTGGTGGTTGGAAGGGGCAGGGCGCAAATTCCTACTTCCAAGAAATCCTCACCCGTGTTATCCCCCAGATTGCTGAACTGATCGCCGCGATTGCGGGTTTCGGTGGCAACATGGGCAAGGCGCTCAATATCATGATGAATGCCGACAAGATGGTGAGCGGCGTAGTCAATCAAATCGCCGACGCTTTCGACTCGATTTTCTAATCTTCAGTCACAATCTACACGAATTCTAACAGGAGGAGACACAATGGCAGACGTCTCAATGGACTATGGGATGGTTGAGAAGATGGCGAATGTGCATGGCACTTCCGCCGATGTGCTGAAGATGGTGGCGAAGGCGTTGGAAATTGCCTCCGCAATCCTCAAGGCAACCGCGATGTTTGGGATGGTCGGTAATCTGGCCTTGGCCCGCTACCTTGACAACATCAAGCCTAAGGTTGAGAAGCTTTCCGCCACCAATGCGGAATTAAAGCAAGACCTGATCGGCGCTGTGAAATCCCTGCGTGACGGTGACTACAGCGGTTCGCAGCGGTTCGTTTAAGCAGTAATTTGCGGCTTCGCAGCAAAGCGCTTCTGCCCTTCGGGGCAGGGGCGCTTTTTGTTTTTAGGATGGGCCTTGTTTTGATCCGCTCAATGTCTCCCTGATTACCCCTGCTTACCCCTCATCATTGAACCCACGAAAGTTGACGAAGGTGGATTGTTGGGGCATATTCTTCTTGTCCATTGTCATTACTCGGCAGCGCCGCTGAAGGGGGCCCAGCGTGATCATTGATGGCAAAACGCAGCTTTTGGGGGTAATGGGTTACCCGATTGCACATACCCTTTCCCCAGAAATGCACAATGCAGCGCTTGATCATCTAAATCTTAACTGGAGATACCTACCCCTTCTGGTATCCCCGGATCGATTGCCTGACGCGATCAAGGGTCTCAGCGCACTCGGATTCCGAGGGATCAATGTGACGGTGCCCCACAAGGTCTCGGTGATTCCGCTGCTGGACACCATTACCGATGCAGTCAAGATCGTGGGTGCAGTCAATACCATCCGGATCGACAACAGCAGCGGCAAACTCGAAGGTCTAAATACAGATATGACCGGGTTTCTGCTTGATCTTGCAGCCAACCGAGTCAGGATTGGCAGTGGGGCGCGGGTGGTGGTTCTTGGTGCTGGTGGTGCAGCCCGTGCTGTGGGCGCAGGTTTATCCCGTTCCGGCTGTCGGGTGACGTTTGTAAACCGCACCATCGACAATGCCCGAATCTTGGTTGAACATCTCAAATCATCTTGGGCCGATACTGATCTTCAGGCTGCTTCGCTCGATCAGTTGAGGGAAGTAAGCCGAGATGCTGTGCTGATTGTGAACACAACACCAGCGGGCATGTATCCAGACGTGGACTCCACCCCTTGGGTAGAAGGAGTGCCTTTTCCTGCGGGAGCAACAGTGTACGACACAGTTTATCGTCCATTGGAAACCCGGTTGATGCGTGACGCTAAAGCCGCAGGTTTGACTGCCATTGGTGGGATCGGGATGCTTGTGTATCAGGGCGCTTCCGCGTTTGAAATGTGGACGGGGCGCAAGCCCCCTGTGGACATCATGCGCGAAGCCTGCTTACGGAAACTGGTGCTGGGATAAGGGAGGTTCAGGATCATGACCTTAGATAATCCAACAGTGATCGCCTTCATCGCCTTGTTTAACGTGATCATTGGCTCGATCACCTGCTTTTTTGGCTTTCGGGTCTTTCGTATCTATTTAGGGGTAATCGGTTTTTTACTTGGGGCGGTACTGGCACTGGCAGTCATTAAATCAGATCAGCCAGCGGTGCAGTGGCTCACCCTCATTGTGGCAGGGATCGCTGGGGCGTTTTTGTTTTACCTCCTGTGGCGTATCGGAGCGCTTCTAGCAGGGCTGCTGCTCGGCGCAACTGTTGGGTTGATGGTCGCCGCAGCGCTTACCCTAAGCGGCACAACGCTGCTCATTGTGGTAGCAGTGTGCGCGGTGATCGGGATTCTGCTTTCGTTTGCCCTTGCCAAGGTGATTATCCGCCTCAGCACTGCTTACACCGGTGGGGCCCAAATTGTATTGGGGTCACTGCTGCTCATCCCCGGGGGGGCCTCGATAAGTGTGGTCGGTGGGCAAATTACCAGCGCCAGCAGCGTCAATTCAATGGTGGTGCTAATCATCTGGCTGGCAGTAGGCACTTTCGGCTTTTTATATCAGATGCGCGCTGCGCGATAGGATTCTAGCCCTTATGCTTCGTTTTCTGACCGCAGGTGAATCACACGGACCCATCCTCACTGCGCTTTTGGACGGAATGCCCGCCGGTATACCCTTGAGCGCTGCTCAGATCGATCAGGAGCTTGCCCGTCGTCAACAAGGCTACGGGCGCGGCGGACGGATGAACATCGAACGTGATACCGTCCGCCTTTCGGCAGGGGTGATCGCGGGCAAAACCACTGGGGGGCCTATTGCCTTCACCGTGGAAAACCGCGATTATCGAAGTTGGGCCAAAAAAGAGATTCCACCCATGACGGTGCCTCGCCCCGGACATGCCGATCTGACTGGGGCAATCAAATACGGCTACCGTGATCTGCGTCTTGCCTTGGAACGGGCGAGTGCCCGCGAAACCACGATGCGGGTCGCAGTAGGTGCGGCTTGTAAGGCGCTTCTTGCCCCATTTGGAATCATGGTTCAGGGGTATGTGACGGCCATCGGCGATCAGAAACTTGAGCTTTCTTCACTCACTGAGCCGGAAGGGTATCAGGCGCGGTTTGAGGCAGCCGAAGCGAGTGAAGTTCGCTGCCCTGACCCGGAGGCCTCCGAGCGGATGCGTGCATCGATTCGGGCAGCCATTCAGGCGAAAGACACCCTAGGCGGGATCATTGAGGTGGTAGCCCTTCATGTCCCGCCCGGTTTGGGATCCCATGTACAGTTTGATCGCAAACTGGACGGACAGCTTTTGGGTGCCGTAGGCAGTGTTCAGTCCGTAAAGGGTGTGGAGATCGGGCACGCCTTTGAGCAAGCGCACTGGCGTGGCACTCAGGTACATGATGAGATCATCCACCCTGAGGGGGATGGTCCTTTGCGGCGGCGCAGTAACCGGGCGGGTGGGCTGGAGGGTGGGATCACCACCGGTGAACCGATTGTGATTCGGGCCGCGCTCAAACCGATATCCACCACCTTGAACCCCCT
>JACSRJ010000307.1 GCA_014879835.1 Anaerolinea sp. | reverse complement strand
TCGAAGCGCCATTATCGTAAGCAAGCAGAGCTTGAATCCGATAACCCCCGCTTCGCGGAACCAATCGCTCACGTCCTCACCCCCTGCGACCGCCGAGTACGGCTCGGAGAGGGGGAAAAGAGATTCCGAGAGGGACTCCCTCGGGCTTCCCATTGGGGGGATAGGGGACATGCTTGCGTCACCCACCTCTCAAATGGACTCTCAGAGATCGAGGGAGCGCCCTGAGAAATACAATCCCCCCAAATCACACTGACTTGGGGGGATTTCGATAGTGGGCTAGCTGGTGATCAATTTACCTTCGCGGCGATAGAGCCACTGCAAATAGACCTTAAGCAGTTCGGAGGCGATGGCTGGGAGGAGGATCAAGGGTATCAGCACCAGCCATATATCCAGCCCCAGCGGGATGGTATCAAAAGCTGGCTGAAGGAAGGGAATATACATCACAGCCAACAAGCTGATCAGCGAAGTGCCCACCGCGATCTGCATGTAGGGATTACTGAACACCCCCAACCGTCCGAGATACTCCAACTCAGAGCGGGAGGTGTACGCCCGGGCCAACTCGGAAGCGGCAAGGGTGATAAAGGCCATGGTGTGGGCCAGTTCAATGCTGGGGGTGACAGGCAGGAACGCCAGTTTGAGGTGCCCCGCGCCGATGGCGTAAGCGATCAGGGTCACAAGGGTCTTGATGATGGTTTGGATGAACATGCCCAAACGCATCTCCCGATTGATCATGGGTTCATTGATCCGACGCGGCACTTGGCGCATGATGTTTTTATCGCCCTTTTCCACCCCAAGGGCCAATGCGGGCGCACCGTCCGTCACCAGATTCAGCCACAGCAGTTGAATGGCCGTGAGCGGCGTGCCCCAACCGAGCAAAGTGGCACAGAAGATCACCCCGATCTCAGCGAGGTTACAGGTGAGCAGGTAATACACAAACTTGCGGATATTGCTGTAGATGATGCGGCCCTGCTCCACTGCCGAGACAATACTGGCGTAGTTGTCGTCGGTCAGGATCATATCAGCCGCTTCTTTGCTCACATCGGTCCCGGTGATGCCCATGGCCACCCCGATGGCGGCGCGCTTAAGGGCGGGCGCGTCGTTCACCCCGTCCCCCGTCATGGCCACCACCTCATTTTGTGACTGAAAGGCCTGCACGATCCGCACTTTGTGATGGGGTGAAACCCGTGCGCAAATGTCAGTCTGCTGCATCCGTTCAGCCAGTTCTTTGTCACTCAGAGTCTCGATTTCTGCGCCGCGCAGAACCTCACCACCTTGACGCAGCAGCCCGATCTCCGCTCCAATAGCACGAGCAGTATCGGGGTAATCGCCCGTGATCATGACGGTGCGAATACCCGCTTTGCGGGCGATCTCAATGGCCGGTTTGACTTCTGGACGAGCAGGATCACGCAGCCCGATCAGACCGAGGAACTCCAAGTCAGTCTCAATATTCTCTGGGGTGACGACATCGGGAATCTGAGGCATGACACGGCGAGCAACCCCCAACACCCGAAGGGCTTCTGAGGCCATTTGGGCGTTGGCTTCCCGAATCTTCTGGAGTCGCTCCGGGGTAAGGGGTTGGCTGGAGCCGTTTTCGTACACCGTCAAACATAGTTCCAGCAGCAAGTCTGGCGCACCCTTAACATACACCGCAAACTGATCTCCAGATTGATGAATGGTCGCCATTCGTTTACGATCAGAGTCAAAGGGGACTTCGTTCACACGGGGAAGTTTTTCTTCGGTGGCTTCACGCCAGATACCTGCTTTGGCGGCCGCCACCACCAGTGCCCCTTCGGTGGGATCACCAACCATACGGTAACCGCCGGGTTTGTCAGAGGCAGGCTCTAACCGTGCATCGCTGCACAGCAGCATCCCTGTGAGCATCTGATTCACTTCAGATTGGCTGATCTTGCCAGTTAGTTTGAACTCACCCTGAGGGGTATACCCTTCACCGGTAACCATGATCCGTTCACCGCCTAGATACAGGCTGGTCACGGTCATCTGATTTTGGGTGAGGGTGCCCGTCTTATCAGAGCAAATCACCGTGGCACTGCCCAGAGTTTCCACCGCGGGCAGACGGCGGATCAAGGCGTTACGGCGAATCATTTCGCGCATCCCCAGCGCCAGATTGATGGTTACGATGGCAGGTAACCCTTCAGGGACAGCGGCGATGGCCAGCGAGATAGCCACGATGAAGCTCTCTTTGAGGGAGAACAGCAAATCTTCTCCGTGAATTGCGGACTGCACCACATTCATCGCAAAAACCACCCCGCAGATTACGAGGGCAGCGATGCTCAGGGTTTTGCCCAGCGCATTGAGGCGTTTTTGGAGGGGCGTCTCTTCTTCTTCGGTGCTGTCCAGCATCCCCGCGATCTTGCCCATTTCGGTGGTCATGCCTGTACCGATAACCACCCCATGCCCACGCCCATAGGTGACCATCGTGCCCATATAGGCCATGTTGTGCCGATCCCCAAGAGCAGAATCGGCCTTATCGATGGTGGCTACATGTTTTTCAGTGGCAACCGATTCACCGGTCAGGGCCGCTTCTTCGATCTTGAGGTTGGCCGTGCCCAAAAGGCGCAAATCCGCTGGGATAAAGTCGCCTGCTTCGATCAGCACAATATCACCGGGCACGAGCTGTGAGGCAGGGATAATCTGAGTGGTTCCGTCACGGCGGCAGCGGGCGTCCGGCGCGGCCAGTTTCTTGAGCGCTTCTAAGGCGCGTTCAGCGCGCCCTTCCTGCACCACCCCCAAGATCGCGTTCAGGATCACGATGGCGCTGATCACCACTGCTTCGAGGTGATCCCCAAGCAGGAACGAAACGATGATCGCAAAAATCAAAATATAGATCACAAAGTTTTGGAACTGGGCGATAAACCGTGACCAAAACCCCGGGCGGGGTTTCTCCGTGAGTTGGTTCGGTCCGTACTTTGCAAGGCGCGCTGAGGCTTCTGTGGCAGTCAAGCCTGCTGCTTCGTTGGCATTGAGCACTTGAAGCGCGTTCTGCGGTGAGATCGCGTGCCAAGCCTGCTGAGGTGGAAGAGTCATGAATAGAAGCCCTTTCTATTAAGGCTGAGATCAAGGCAACCGATTACGTTTCATGGCTGTGGAGGGGAATAGCCCAGTTAAGCCATCGGCAATTCCCCATCCGGCAACGATGAAAAATCCTACTGCATAAGTGACAAAATAGGGAATGAGAGATGGGTTGTACTGGGCCGCAAGGAACGCCCCAATGGTGCTGTATATACCCAACCCAAATTCCCCCACTGCACGGACATCCCCATGCTGGTTGTAAGCGCTGGCCCGCCATGCGGTATCGTGGGAGCCGTCTCGTTTAAACTTTGGGGTGCGTACAAATGCTGTTGAGCGCCCCCAGAGGGCTTCCCAGACGGCCCACGAGTTGCTCCATGCCAAGCCGCTACTCAGCACAAATAGGGCCGGGAACCACATACTGCGCCCAAGCCAATCAGGATGCAGGGCTTTCTGGCCGAGGATATAGAGGAGGGGCACGGCCAACCCAGCTATACCCAACGGAGCGAGGGGCAGCCCATTGAGCGCCCCACTCACCATGACCCATGGCATGATCAGCAGCAGGCCCAAACCAAAGGGCTGAATGGGGTAAGCGCACATGCCCAGAAACGCCATCAGCTTCCGGCGAAGGGGCAGGGGCGCGGTTAGCAGCCGCCAGCCATGTTTGATCAAGGTTTGGGTTGTGCCTTTGGCCCATCGTGCCTGCTGGCTTTTGAAGCCGCTCATCAGGGGGGGGATTTCGCCGGGGCAGATCAGATCACGGACAAAGACAAAGCGCCACCCCCGTATCTGCGCCCGTAGGCTGAGATCAGCATCTTCGGTGAGGGTATCAAATTCCCATCCGCCCGCATCATCAATGCAGGCCCGCCGCCATATGCCCCCAGTGCCGTTAAAACTGAAGATCAAGCCGCCACTGCTGCGGGTGTGCTGCTCTATGGCAAAATGCCCATCAAGCATTAAGGCCTGACAGCGGGTGAGCAGGTTATCCTCTCGATTCAGGTGATCCCAACGCCCTTGCACCACCCCGATCCGCGCATCCTCAAAAAAGATCGGGATGGCTCGGCGCAAGAAGTCCGAAGGGGGCACAAAATCGGCATCAAAGACAGCCACAAAAGGGGCATCACTAAGCCCTAAACCATGGGCCAGTGCGCCGCCCTTGTATCCAGTACGATCAGCCCGACGCACCACTTGAACATTCACACCCTGAGCACTTAACTTACGGCTAATTCGCTCCACGATCAGGGTGGTGTTATCGGTGGAGTCGTCCAGCACCTGAATCTGAAGTTTTGAAGGGGGGTAATCCAGTGCTGCGACAGCTTCGATCACCCGCGCTGCGACGTGTTGTTCATTGTAGAGGGGAATCTGCACCAACACCGTTGGCAGTTCTGCCTCGGAGAGGTGCGGCCCCGTGGGGGGGCGTTTTCCCCCAAAACGAACATAAACCCACAACAAGTAAAAAACACTCAGGGCATACAGCATCAGGGGGGTGATCAACAGCAGATAGACAGTACGGAGCAGCATCAAATTCTCATTCTTGTCATTTTTGGCGGCAGGTGATTATAACACCGATCAGGAGGTGGCGGAACCTGCGCCTCGCCCAACGCTTTGCTGCACGGGCAGAGCAATGAAAAACGTGGTGCCTACCCCCGACTCACTCTCCACCCAAATACGTCCGGCGTGGGCATCAATCACGGCCTTTACCAGACTTAGCCCCAACCCTGAACCGCTGATATTCTCCGCCCCCGGTTGGCGCGCCCGGAAGAAGCGTTCAAAAACCCGTGAAAGAGCGTTTGGGGGAATGCCCACCCCAGTATCCTGTACCTTGATCACAACCCCTTCCGGCACATGGCTGGCGCTTACGGTGATCTGGCCACCGCGTGGGGTGAACTTCACTGCATTTTCGATCAGGTTGGCAAATACTTGGTTCAGGTAGTGGCGATTGCCATGAACAAGGGGCATATCTTCGGGCATCTCTAGATGCAAACTGATACCTTCACGTTCCGCCTGTGCGCGGAAATCATGCAGGGACTCCACGATAATCTGATCAAGGGCGCATTCCTCGTAGTCGAGGCTGCCTGTCTGAACCCGCTCTAAGTTGAGGATGTTGTGAATGATCCGCTCCATACGCTGGAGGGCCATCCATAGGTGAGACATATCCCGGCGCATTTGCTCCGTGAAGATCGCCTCACCATCTTCTTGAATCAGTTCAAAACTGGACATGGCTGCAAAGAGCGGGTTCTTTAAGTTATGGCTGGTCAACTGGATCATCTGGGTCTTTTGGCGATCAATTTCCTTCAGGTGGGTGATGTCGTTAAGGACGGCCACAAAACCCATCAGGCGTCGCAGCCCTCCCAGATGACACAAATAGGTCTTGGTATCAATCACCAGTTCAAAAGGGGCCCCAATACGTGCATCTTGCAGCACCTGCATCAAAGGATCAAAGGGGGCAATATCACGGAACATTTTGCCGGAAGCCCGCCCGTCCTCAAAGAGGGCGTCTGCGGCCGGGTTGGCAAAGATGATACGCATGGTGTGGTCAAGGGCCATCACGGGGTTCTCCGTGCTGGTCAGGACTGCCTCAAGCTGGTTCTTGGCAGTTTCCAGTTCCTCGGTTAGGGCCCGCTGACGTTCAAACAAACGGCTGTTGGTGATCGCTACCGCCGCTTGTGGGCTAAGCAGATCAAGCAGGCGTACATCGTCTTTATCAAATCGGCGTCCACTGACGCCTTCGATGACCATCAGAACCCCCATGACCTCATCGGCAAAAATCAGGGGCGCGGCGATGACTGCGCCAAAGGATTCTTGGGCATAGGGCATATCTGGCGTGCCCGTCCAGTCTCGATGGTAGTCCTCAATCCGGGCGCTTTGGCGGGTCTGGGCAACCTGCCCCGCCAGCCCTTCCCCCAAATTGAGGCGGTGGCCCAAGAATTTGTCGGGCATGTTGTGGACAACGGCCAGTTCCAAAACCTCGTTCTGATAGAGGAAAATGGCCGCCCCACTCACCCCTAAAATACCCGCGGCCTGTCCGGCGACAGCGCTCAACACCTCGCCTAAACGAAGGCGGCTGGTGATGGCCAGACCCACGTCACGGACAGCCTGAAGCTGAGCGGCACGGCCAGAGAGCGGCTCGATGATCTGGGCCCGAAGTTGGGCATAACTGATCACCAAAAGGGAAAAGGCGCAGATGTTGATGCTCAGGGCACGAGTACGCAGTTCAGGGCTGATTAGTTCGAGGCTGATCCCCATCATGTACCCTAAAATGCCGATCAGCAGCCATCCACCTCGAATCTTATGCCTTCTGCCCCATGCCAATAGGGCCGCGGCTGCGCCAAAAGAGAAGTAGAGCACCGTCGCAGGGGTACTAAAGGTATACAGCAGCATTCCATCAGGGCGCACCGTGAATCCGGGCGTGGAGTTGGAGAAAGATAACAGGACTTGATACAGGATGAGGGCTGCAACGCTGATGGTGGCAACACGGTCAAAGCGCCGCCCTTGCCCTCCGGTGAGCGCGAGGGTGAACAAGTATAACCCCGAACAGGCCCCCGTAAACCCGATTTCCAGAACGCGGATTCCGAGGGCAGTTAGGGATTCCGGCCCGCCCACAAAAGCCAGTGAACGGCTGATCATCGCTCCGCCTGACCATGCCATACTCATCACGGAGAAAAAAGCAAAGGCAAGGTTGGCTGGACTGCGCGAATCCTGCCACAGCAGTTGAAGCAGCATCACCAGCGCCAACACAATGCTGAGGCTGTTGATCAGCAGAAAAGCTGTGTTCGCTAGATTAACCGATTCCATTGCGCCTCAAGGTTTTCTTGCCCTAAGTTTATCTCAACCGGGCAAGAAGCATGAGCAAGCAGTAATCACAGGGTTTCACTTTTTGAGACGGTATCCCAAACGGCGCAGCATGGCTTCATCCTTGCGCCAATTCTTGAGCACCTTGACCCATGGCTCTAGGTAGACTTTGGTGCCCAACAGGGTTTCCATATCGGCGCGGGCGCTGGCCCCGATCTTTTTGAGCATCTCCCCACCCTTGCCGATCAAAATGCCCTTATGGGAATCGCGCTCCACGTAGATCACCACCCGCACATAGGTTAAGGTAGGGCTGCGCTCCACAAATTCCTCAACATCCACCGCGACCGCGTGGGGAATCTCATGCTCAATGTGAAGCAGCACCTTCTCCCGAACGATCTCGGCCACGATTTCGCGCAGGCTCAGATCACTCAATTGATCTTCAGGGTAATAGAGGGGACCCTCTGGCAAAGGGGTGATCACCTGTTTGAGCAGCGTCTCAACCCCATTCCCCTTGGCGGCGCTGATCGCCGTCCATTCGGCGTCAGGAATGAGGGCGCGGTAGGCTTCGCTGTGTGGCAGAACATGCTCGGCTGGAACCCGATCCAGTTTATTCAGAGCGATCACCACCGGTACTGGCTTTGAACCCCTGCGCGCTTCCCCGATCAGGGCCGCCACCCGCTGATCCTCGGCATCAGGGGGGGTGGTCATATCGACCACAAACAAGATCACGTCTGCATCCTGCATCGCGGTCGCGGCCACCTGCACCATAAACTCGCCCAGATCGTTTCGAGGCTGGTGAATCCCCGGCGTATCAACGAAGATCGCCTGCACATCCTCGTGGGTGTAAATCCCCAACTGGCGTAGGCGGGTAGTCTGCGGTTTGGGGCTGACAATGGCGATCTTTTCACCCAGAATGCGGTTCATTAGGGTGGATTTGCCCACATTGGGCTTGCCACATACCACCACAAAACCGCTGTGGGGCAGAAGTCGGGAATCGGGAGAGGCGCTGTCATGCATGGGTTCTGTTCACATTCCTGATTGTCGTAGAATATCGCTGGTCACTGGTTCGATCTTCATCAAGTCCGCCTCGAAGGGCAAAAGCAGATTACGCCATACCTCCACGGAGGCCTGATTATCCAGCCACATTTGTTCACCTTTTGGGGTGAGCATCACGGGCATTCGCTGATGGATCGATTCGATCAGCGGGTTGGCGCTGGTGGTGATAATGGTAAAGGTGCGCAGCGGTTCCCCTTCGGGGGGCTGCCACTGCTCCCACAAGCCTGCAAAAGCAAATGGTTCACCCGACTGCAAGGCGATCTTCATGGGCTGTTTTTTGCCGTTGGGCAGGCTTTGCCATTCATAAAAGGCATCTGCCAATACCAGACAGCGTCGTTTCTTGAAAGCATCGCGGAAGCTAGGCTTCTCCTCAATGGTCTCAGCGCGGGCGTTGATCAGGTTGTTGGCAATGGTGGGATCTTTGGCCCACGAGGGGATCAACCCCCACCGGAGAAGAGAGATACGCCGTTCGCCGCTGTTGAGCAGCACGGGTAGGTACTCGCTGGGCGCAGCATTAAGCCGCGCCCTAAGGGGTGTCTCTGACGGCTCTGCGTGAAAGTGGGTCGCCAGTTGGTCGGGATCAAGGGAGATCGCATATCGTCCGCACATTGAGTTATCCTCCGGGCAGGGTTTAAAACTGCCCTTCACCACTATCCCCAAATGTTTGAAACGAGGGAGTCCCCCGTTGACCCCTCCCTCCGCAAAAAAGGCAGCTATTGAAGGTCGCTTCCGCCACCTTTGAAGCCACGACCGACGCCCCGGTATTGGAAGCCCATCTCGCGCATCCGTGCGGGGTCATAAAGATTGCGCCCATCGACCAAAACAGGCTGCTTCATGGCCTTTTTGATCCGATCCATATCCAGCGACTTGAACTCATTCCAAGGGGTGGCTACCACAACGGCATCACAGCCAGTGGTCATCTCGTAAGGGTCTTCGGCAAGCTGGATAAAAGCGTGAGAGCGGGCCACATTCTCGGCTGCGACCGGATCATAGCCGCGCACGACAGCGCCAGCTTCATGAAGCATCTCGGCAATATCCAGTGAAGGTGAAACCCGAATATCATCGGTGTTCTCTTTAAAGGCCAGCCCCAACAACCCGATGGTTTTACCCTTGAGGTCACCAAGCATGTCCTCAAGTTTGATGATGATCTGCTTGCGCTGAATCTTGTTGATGTCCATCACCGCGCCCAAAAGCTGGGGGTTGGTGCCATGAACCTGCGCCATGTAGGCCAGTGCCTTCACGTCCTTGGGAAAGCAGCTCCCGCCGTATCCTACGCCGGATTCGAGGAAGTGGTGCCCGATACGTTTGTCATAACCCATGCCCTGCGCCACTTCTTTGACGTCCGCACCCAGCGCCTCACAAATGTTGGCGATCTCGTTGATGAAGCTGATCCGGGTGGCAAGGAAGGCGTTGGAAGCGTACTTGATCATCTCTGCGGTGCGCAGGTCAGTGATCACGATTGGCGCACGCAGCGGCAGATGAAGCTGGGCTACCCGGTGTGCGGCTTCGCGGTCAGTTGACCCTAACACCGTCCGATCCGGGTTAAAGAAGTCCCGCACGGCGGAGCCTTCGCGCAGAAATTCGGGACAGCTTACGACCGCAAAGGGAATGGGCTTAGGTTGGTGTTCGCGGATGATATTGGCAACCCAGTCACCGGTACCCACCGGCACCGTGGACTTGTTGATCACGATCAGGGGATGTTCCATATTTTGGGCGATGGACTCGGCTGCCATGCGCACGTATTGTAAGTCTGCTTCGCCATCGACCCCTTCAGGGGTGCCGACGCAGATAAAGACGAACTCCGCATCCTTTAGGGCCTCTTTGTAATCGGTGGTGAAGCGCAGGCGGTCAGCGTGAATATTGCGCTCAACCACTTCTTTCAGACCGGGTTCGTAAATGGGCAGAATCGCCTGACGTAAATTCTCGATGCGCTGTTTGTTGATGTCTAGAGCCAACACCGAGTTTCCTAGATCGGCGAAGCAGGTGCCTGTGACCAAGCCCACATAGCCTACACCGATCACTGTGATATTGTTCATGTAACCTCAGACTCCTTGATTGCAAGCAGGCTCCAATTTTACCGTTTTTGAAGCCGCCGCGCTAAACTTCCGTTCTATGGATACACCCTCAAGTGCAGAAATCCCCACTTCAGAAGCGCAAATGAGCCGCGTTGCCCAAAATGTGGTTGCTATTGCAGCCTCTACCATGCTGGCACGGGGCATCCAGTTCGGTTGGGCGCTCCTACTGGCCCGTCTGCTGGGTGAGGCGGGCTACGGTGTCTGGGGGGTGGTGAGCGGCATGATCACCATTGCGGCGGCACTGGTGGAGTTCGGCATGGGCATGATCGTGCTGCGCGATGTGGCCCAAGATCGCACAAAGGCGGGGGGGTATCTGGGTGCCACCCTAAGCCTTCAACCTGCGCTGGCCTTGGGCGCTTATGCTCTGCTCATCGTGGCAGCGTTCCTCTTTAACTCTGATATTGAGATTCGCCTGTTGGTGTTTGTGGCGGGATTGAGCCTCTTTGCGGATATGCTTGGCAATCTCGCCCACAACCAACTTCTGGCGGCAGAGCGGATGGTCATCACCAGCCTGATTTTGATCGCCCACATCATCCTCATGATCACCTTCGCGCTGGTCGCATTACTGAGTGGTGGCGGGCTGCCGGGGTTGTACCTTGCGACTTTTGGCGCAGGGCTGCTGCGGGCCCTGATGTATTGGTTGGCGCTGCGATCTGCCCACATTCAGCCTCGGTTCGGGGACATTGGACACGTTCGGGGTCATTTGCTGCGCGAAGGACTGCCCATTATGGGTGCAGCCCTGCTCACCTTGCTGTATCAGCAGGTGGATCGACTGCTGGTCTATAACCTGCTGAGCAAAGAGGCCGCGGGTAATCTGATGACCTCTTTTGTGATCGTCTTTGGGGTGGTCGAACTGACCAACACTGCCCTGCTGACCGCGCTTTTCCCCTATATGTCACGCATGAGCAGTGATCGCCTCGCGCTTCAAGCCATCACCGACCGGGTGGCGTTCCTGACCCTCGTCCTGACCCTGCCCATCGCAACGGGTATTGCCACGTTAGCGCCCCTGCTTGCAGGTGTCTTGTTCCCCGGCTTTGTAAGCGCCTCTCAGGTGCTTTCCGTGGTGATATGGCATACGGTGGTGGCGATGGTGGGCAATGTGTACGGACAGCAGATGATTATCCAGAATCGGCAGCGGCAGATGCTGGTATTTCGGGCGGTGGGTCTCGGTGCAAATATCACCCTCAATGTGATTCTGCTGCCGATTATGGGGGTGGTGGGCGCAGGGGTGGCGATCTTTTTCTCCCAATGCCTGATCCTCGCCCTGCTGATCG
>JACSRJ010000329.1 GCA_014879835.1 Anaerolinea sp. | reverse complement strand
GCCCCTTTCGATAAATAGAGGGCAAATAGGTTCAATTTGCATAAATCCCACCCTTTTCAAACGGTCTCTGAGGGGTAGACCTCTCAAACGCCCCGGTAACAGCTCATCTTTCAAGGAAACCACTATAAAATAGGGCAATTGTATGAAGATTTGGCGCTGGCAGCCGGATGCCGTCCACAGCGTCCGCCACAAGCCTATGCAGCGGTCGAGGATGAGGTCAAAATGTGCAGGCTCACTTTTCAAACGATCTCTCACCAAGGCGGTGAGTCTCACGGGGCTGAAGCACACTCCTTAAGAATGGGCTGCCCGCCTTGTTGACCGTAGTCTTCCGCAACATCCACAATGCGGGGAGCGTCGGCACCGTTGAGCAGGATCGCTTTCCCAGTCAGAGATTCCACTGCCCACACAGAAATACTGGCGCGTGGCTGGTAAATGCGGCTGAGGTAGAAGGTCTGGCAGGCTTTAATGGTGCCGAGATAGTTCTCTTTTGTGAATGAATTACCGTAACGGGGAATATCCTCAAGCGCAAGCACCAGATTCCGTGCGGCTTTGGGAAGCGTATCGCGGTCGTTGTTGGCTGGCTGAGATGAGATCGCAAAGGCAGTCACTTTACCCTGATCGCAGGTGAGTGTTGCCCGAAGGGCCCAGATCACGGTGTCCGCCTGTAGGATGAACTCAATCGTTTCCGCTTGATAGGTGTCTGACCAGATCGGAATCGGGTAGGTGCCAACGGCTCTAGCAGCAGGCTGGATACCTGCGGCCACCCAATAGTCCTGAACATAGGCGCTATAACCGCTACCCCAGTAGTGTACCAAGTTGAGATCATGGTTCACATACTGGACAAAATAGCGGGTCAGAGTTGAAGCGGTGATACTGGTGATGGTGGTGGTACGGTCATAGGTAATCACCCATCCGCGTTGATTACATGTAGTTGGAGCGCGTATTCCTTTGACGCTGATGTGAAATGCCGGCGAACCCTGAGCATAAACTGGCAGTACAAGCAGCAGGGCAACCGCAAACGATAGGATGATGATGGGACGTTTCATTAGAATTCTCCCTTCTATCCAAGTTACCCTCATCCCCTAGCCCGCGACTGTGCGTAGTTTGGGGAGAAGAGTCCCTTGGAAAAGTGACCCTCGATTTTTGGTAAAATCCCGTTAAACAGATGAGGCGTTACGCACTTGCCCTCAGGGTGAAGGAGGAAACGAAGTCTTTGAGGGGGAAGCCCCCAAACTGTACCCTTCGATAAAGACGAGATAAATTGGCTCAACTGGGTAAGTCCTTTAGATGTTAGAATACAATCAGAACCATCGGCATTTTTATTGGAAGCGGGAGAACGTACCATGTTTAAGAAGTGTACACTGTTCGCTGCTTTGTTCTTTTTTGCCCTGCTTCTCCTTGTGCTCAATGCACCAAGGGATTCCGTGCAAGCTCAGGAACAGGCAACATTGACCCCACTTGCAGATGATCCTTTTGAAGTTTATGTCGAAATCTCAGGGGTCATCAAGTCTATCACCGTGCAATCTTCCAGCGTCAGCATCCTCAATCTAGAGGACGGGATCAGGATTTTAGTCAACCCCGCAACGGAGGTCAACACGACATTTGCAGTGGGACAGGGGATCACCTGCTGGGCGGTACCACTCGATGGGGATGACAGCGGGCCTCATTTTGTGGCCAAAGTGATTTTCCCCTTCACCCCGACTCTCACGCCAGAATGGACACTCACCGCAACCGCAGCGCCAACCGCCGAAAGCACCCTGACGGCTACCTACGTTTCCTGCGGCAGCGGCAACACACATCCGGTGGCGGCGCGTCTGGCAGATGCATTTGGGGTCTCCTATGCAGAGATCATGGATTGGCACTGCAAAGGATTTGGGTTTGGGGAAATCGCCAGAGCATACCTGCTGGCGGAGAAGGGTGAAGGGCTGACCGTCACCGCGATCTTGGCCATGCGAAGCGCAGGTCAGGGTTGGGGCAGCATTGTTAAGGATTCGGGGGTTGCGCCTTCGGAACTCGCGCCCGGTAAGGCTGTCAAAGGTCAGGGAAAACCCGACAAAGACAAGGGAAACAGTCAAGAGAAGGGCAATAATAAGGACAAAGAGAAGGGTGAAGGTAAATAAAGGTCAATATCCTCTATCTAATAGCGATGGTTCACTTTACCTTTTGAGCCGATAGCCCTATACTGAGGGTAGGGGAAACATTCAGACCTAGCCATGGGAGGAAATCAACAGCGACTGCAAACACCCCAAGAATCACCTTTCATCTGCTGAGGGATACTCAAAGGTCAAACTCGGAGGAGTTCCTTTATGCACAAAATAGAAGTTGGTCTGTGGATCGATCACCGTCAGGCAGTGGTGGTGACCTTAACCAACGATGGCGAGATTATCACTCGGGTTTCTTCCAATGCCGAGGAGCGCCTTCTCCACCAAAGCGGTTCTCACACCCCAAACACCCCTAACCACAACCTGCCTTCGGAAGACATTGATGACCGCCGCTACCTCAATCACCTGAACAAATACTTTGACGAGATCATTACCCACCTGCGTCAGGCTGACTTGATCTTGGTCTTTGGCCCCGGAGAAGCGAAGATCGAGTTTCAGAAACGACTTGAGGCGCAGGGATTAGATGGGCGCATCCTTGCGGTGGAATCTGCGGACAAGATGTCTGATGCGCAGTTGGCGGCTGAAGTCCGAAGCCGCTTTATCCGGGCCCGACTCGAAAAAAAGCATAGGTAGTTCTCAACGAGGTAAAAATCCCCTAGCCCCCTTCTCCCACACTTCGCAGGGCTGAGTGAGGGACGACACTAAATTTCGGGGTAGGATGATAGCCCTCACCCCCGGTCCCTCTCCCGACCGCCGCTTCGCGGCTAGGAGAGGGGCTAAATCTTTTGTGGGGGGTGTCCCCCACAACTCCCTTGAGAAGTGGCCCTCTCAATCTTGCCTGACAGGAGCGACTTCACCCGCATCACATTCTGTTCTCTAATGCCCCCCAAATTTTGAGGGATCTCGCCCGCTATTTACAGGGAATGAGACTAGAATCATAATGTGTTGATGATTCGACCACAGTGGTTTCGAGTCTCGATCCCGCATTTGTCTCGATCCCCTCTCGATCCCGTGCCTAGAATCCTGCGCATATGGAGAAGAAATCATGACGAACTTCAGCATCACTGCGGAGAACCTTACTTACCACTATGGGGATCTGGTGGCAGTTGATCATATCGACTTTAAGGTTGAGGAAGGCGAAATTTTCGGCTTTCTTGGCCCCAACGGGGCTGGCAAATCAACCTCGATCAAGATGTTGACCGGTCAGTTGAGACCCAAAGAAGGTAAGGCGACTCTTTTAGGGATTGATGTGGCCCAGCGCCCCAACCGTGTCCACCAATCCATTGGCGTTGCTTTTGAAACCTCAAACCTCTATGAGCAAATGACTGCCGAGGAAAACCTGAGGTTCTTTGCGCGGCTTTTTGGGGTGAAGGTTGATGTCAAAGCGCTGATAAACCGGGTAGGGCTTGAAAATCGCGGAAGTGAACGGGTAGAAGGCTTCTCAAAGGGCATGAAGCAGCGGCTTATGGTCGCTCGCGCTCTTGTCAATCGCCCCCGGATTCTCTTCCTAGATGAACCCACTGATGGACTTGATCCGGTCTCTTCGGAATCCATTCGAAACCTGATTCAGGAGACCCGCGCAGGTGGCACAACCGTCTTTCTGACCACCCACGACATGTTCGAAGCCGATAAACTGAGCGACCGTGTGGCATTTATTGATCGGGGCAAGATTGTGGCGATGGACAAGCCCGCAATCCTGAAGCAGCAGTATGGAAAACGGCTGATCAAGGTTGAGGTGGCAGGCCACAACGGTCATTCCGAAATGCGTGAAGTGAGGTTGGACAGCCAAGAGACCGGGATCGCTCTCAAACAAATCATGGAGACGGAAAAGGTGATCACCGTCCACAGTGAAGAAGCGACTCTGGAAGACATTTTTATCAAGATCACAGGGCGGGGGTTGGCATAATGAACACGCGCATTATCCTTGCCATGATCGCCAAGGATGCGATGCTTTATGCACGCAATCGACTTTTTGCGTTCCTGACTGTTGTGGGGATCGCCGCTTATGTGCTGGTATATCTGCTTATGCCCTCCACCGTTGATGAAAGTCTGACCCTTGCTCTGTATGCGCCGACGATCCCTGACGTGCTCATCAACGCACTCACCAGCAGTGATATCACCATCCAAAAGATCCCCACTGAAGACGAGTTAAAACAAGCGGTCATTAAAGGGGACTATTCAGCCGGTATCGTCTTGCTCTCTGAGACCATCACGGCGCTTCTGCAGGGTGCAGAGACCACTATCACAGTGTATTTCGCCAGTGATGCGCCCGCCGATATCCTTGATTCCTTCCGCAGTGTGCTGCGTCTTGCCTTTAATGAGCTGAGTTACAGGCTGCGCGGCGGTCCGATGGGTGTTGTACTGCGCGAATCATTCGTGGGCCCCGATCTGGCTGGACAGCAGATCACTGCTCGAGATCGGCTGCTGCCTTTGATGGCAATCCTGCTGCTGGTCATGGAGATGATGGGCTTGGGGACGCTGATTGCCGATGAGGTCAGCAAGGGAACTCTACGTGCAGTGTTGATCACCCCGGCCAGTGTGGCGGGTGTGTTCACAGGCAAGGCAATCTTTGGTGTGACTTTGGCCTTCATCCAAGGGGCATTGGTGATGGGGCTGACGGGCAACCTCTCGCATGAGCCACTGCCCATACTGGCTACCCTGCTGGTGGGATCACTGGTGGTTACCGGGCTGGCTTTCTTGGTGGCTTCGGTCAGCCGCGACATCATGGGAGTGCTTGCGTGGAGCATTGCGATCATTGTGATCTTTATGATCCCTGCTTATGGGGTGGTGTTCCCCGGTACTGTCACCTCTTGGATAAAGGTGGTGCCCACCTACTACATGTTTGATTCGATCCATCAGATCGTCAATCTGGGTGGAACTTGGAGCGCCATCCAAACCAACCTGATCGTGCTGCTTCTGATGGGCATTGGGCTGCTGGCAGCAGGTGCAGTGGTTATGGAAAGGAAATTGCGATGACTAGATTGAGTCGGATTGTGGCACTGCTCGTGAAGGATTTTAAGTTCGAGTCGCGCAGTTTCATGTTCATCTGGGCACTGGCGATGCCCCTGATTCTGTCACTAACTCTTGGGCTGCTGTTTGGTTCGATCTTTTCCGACAAACCGCGCCTTGGCATTGTTGATACTGGGAATTCGCAAGTTGGGGCGGCGGTGAGAGCTTTGGATCATCTTGTGGTTCAGCCCTACCCATCGGAAGCGGATCTGCTGGAAGTGATGCAAACTGGCGGTGTGGAGATCGGGCTGGTACTGCCTATCACTGCCGATTCAGACCTCAAGTCCGGCAGTCTGAATGAGATAACCCTCTACGTTTGGGGGCAAAGCCTGATCAAGAATCGCGCCATTGTGAGCGCTGCGATCAGCGAAGTCCTGCTTGACCAGAGCGGGCGGGCAACCCCTGTCGGGGTGAATGTGGTTCAGGTTGGGGAACGGGCTGCAATGTCTTGGCAGCAGCGTCTGCTGCCTTTGGTGGTGCTTATGTCGCTTGTGTTGGGCGGTATGCTCGTGCCCGCCTCATCAATGATCGAAGAACGGCGGCGGCGCACTATACGGGCATTAACCATCACCCCATTGACCTATGGGGAAGTGCTTTTCACCAAAGGGCTGATCGGCGTGATTCTAGCCATGATCTCCTGCACCCTAACCCTGACTTTTAATGGTGGATGGGGATCACAACCACTGCTTCTCCTTTTGGTCATGATGACCGGTGCTATTTTGGCATCAACTTTTGGGCTGCTGATCGGATCGCGGGTTAAGGATATGCAAACCCTGCTGGCGGTGATTAAAGGTATGGGCATCCTGCTCTACGCACCGGGGCTGCTGGCGATCTTTCCGGATATTCCTCTGTGGCTTTCACGGGTGTTCCCTACCTATTACCTCATGCAGCCTGTGCTCGAAATCAGCCAGAAGGGGGCAACCCTTGCAGATATCGCTCTGGAGTATCTCATTCTGGTTGGTCTGACCTGTGCTTTGATCCTTGGGGTGGCCGTTACTTCAGGACGGATACAGATGCAGGAGGCATAAAGCACGGCAGTCCAAAGTTCGATCTCACGGGGGGCAGTTCGGTTGGATGATCCATCGGATTCACCCCAACCGGACTGCGGCAAACTGTTATTCGGGCAATACAGTACTGGCTGAGGAATCATCTCAACAAGATATGTGCAGTGCCTAAAAGATGTCGCCCTCGTTTCAGCTTGAGGGGATGATGCCAACTCATAAAGCCTTGTCATGTCCCTCTCATCCCCTTGTCATCTTGGTGAAAGGTGGTTGCAGCAGTCCGCTCACGCTCCTTTCGTCTTGAAAGCTTACATTTGACCCGGTAGAATGCGTCCTGTTTAGCGATCTGGAGGCATTCCCCAAGATGAAACCCTTCGACCCCATTGCGTTTCTGTATCCTCGGCTGCACCCGGCACGCTCACGGTTATTTGATCCCCTTCATTGGATCATCTCTCGAAAGCGTTTCTTGTCGGCTTTGGAAGCGGTAAAGGGGGCAGAAGGGGCCATTGATCTGGCGTGGACTTTTGGCGGGGTTGGCGTTTACCGTCGGGTCAGACCCAACCAAGATCGGTACGAACTGACCGAGTTGGCCCGACGGGTGGCCGAACTTCAACCCGCTGTCATCGTGGAGATCGGTACCCGTCTGGGCGGAACGCTGCTGGTGTGGAGTCAGGTTCCAAACCTGCGCCTTCTGGTCAGTATCGATCTACCGGGGGGTATTCATGGTGGGGGTTACGATTCTAGGCTCTCAAAGATGTTTCATTTATTCACCCAAAATCGCCCGCAGCTTCAGTTGGAACTGCTGCGTAAAGACAGCCAAACGACTGCCACCCGCGATCTCCTGATGACTCTGCTGAATCAGCGCCCCATTGACTTCCTCTTTATTGACGGTGATCATCGGCTTCCGGGCGTGAGCCGCGATTATGAACTGTACGCGCCGCTGGTGCGCCCCGGCGGGATGATCGCCTTTCACGACATTCGCCCCAATTCCACCGATCCCACCATTCAGGTCTATCAACTTTGGGATCAGCTCAAAAAGGCTGAGCCAAACACGGTGGAGATCATTCACGAACCTTATCAAGGTCAGTTTGGCATCGGGGTGGTGTATAAATCGTAGGGGATGACACTTTTCGAGCGCGAATCTATCTTCCTATACGGAAGATTCCCAGATTGTTTTGGTTGAGGTGTCCGAAGAAACCGACTATAACAATAGGGTGGTCAGGATTAATGCTGCCCTTTCAGAATCGTCAGCAGATAGGGAGTCAGTGTGTTAGCCGCAAGTTCATGCCCGGCCGGGGTAAAATGAGAGTCAACACGACCAAAAAGCCTCGAATGGTTTGCTAGATATGACTCCCGAAAGGCGCCTGTGAGGTCAACTATGTCCAGCCCATACTGTTGGGCATAACTGATCATTGCACGTGATGGCTGCTGCAGATCAATATCATCAACTGTCAAGCCATATTGATCAATTAGGGCGCTCAACTTATCTAGCTCAACAGCATAAATAGTTGGCAGCAGAACTATAATCACCGGAATGTTATGTTTTGTTCCTTCTTGTTTGATGTCATTCAAGATTGCACCCGTAACTGACCACATTTTCGATGCGGCTGACTTCCGCAGCAGAGGTGCAGGCAAACTATGCCCTGTTACGCCGAGTCGGTTCATAAGGGAAGAGGATTGAAGTTTAATGAGTGAAAAGAAGTGCGACTGACTTTCGAGAAAATCTGCTGCCGGAATCAAAATATCACGCCGGATAGCATTCCAAGTCAGAGCTTGCGGCGGAAAACGAAAAACACGTTGGCTAGGTTTCTGCGCTTCATAATAATCTCTTCGTTCTTCCACAAAGTCGTTACCACTATAGAAGAAAACCAGTACCATGTCATAGTCTTCCTGTGCGAGCCTGCGCTGCATCAAAATAGAATATTGTGGTGAGTCAAAGTTTGCACTACCTGTATTATCAATCTTTACAGTCTTACCAAGGGACATCGCCAAAAGGCTTTCAGTACGTGCTGTCATTGTCTCTTCATAATTCACTTGTAGTGCTTGAAGAAACGAATCACCTAGAGCCAATATTCTCAGCGAGGCCGTACCGGATGATTCATGACCAATCCGATCCCCACGCTCATTGGTGATGTACCGCACTTCTCCTTCACCAGTATTGACACGGGTATCCATATTGGGTGCAGGAACCCGACCCAGTCCATCGTCTGATACAAAGTAGTTATCAAGCCGGAGTAATTGTTGGGGCAGGAAGAGACGCACGCTTACCTCAAGTATAAGAGGCAGAAAGAGGGCAAATACTATGATTCTTCTTATGTATCGTTTCATGAGCAATCCTCAAAACTGGAAGTATATAAACTGCTGTGAGGAGGTCACCGAACTCATCGCAAGGTAGATGCTAACAATAGCAGTGTAGTAGATTGCCCAGCGAACTAACAAAGGAGTTCGCTGAATTAGTGCGACTAAACCCCACTTACTCTCAATCCAATCAAGCACCATTGTGCCGAGAATTAGCCCAAAACACACAAGGATTTCGAGTTCGATTGAGTTAAAGCGTGAAAGATAGATTTGGAATGATTGACGCAAGGAATCGTCCTGCGCTGCAAAATGAAACATGTGAGAGACAATATACCCGACATCACTCAACGAATTGGCTCGAAAGAATATCCAAGCGAAGCTCACAAGAGAGAATACAAACACACCCTTGGCAATCATTCCCCAGCGATGCGTTGGAAAAACACGAATATGCAGCATATTACTGAGTGTTTCGATTACCATGTATAAGCCGTGCAGCATACCCCAAATCACAAAAGTCCAGTTCGCACCATGCCAAAGCCCTATCAGGGTCATCACGATTAAGTATGTGCTCGCCTCTGCCACACGCGGATAACGACGGTTAGTGGCTTTTAACAAGAACCGCGCCAGCGGGAAAAACAGGAATTCTCTAATCCAGTTTGTCAGGCTCATATGCCATCGCCGCCAGAAATCTTGAACTGTCAGGGCAAAGTATGGTTGACGGAAGTTTTGGAATAGCTCTATTCCAAATAAAAGCGCAATCCCGCGTGCGATATCTGTATAACCAGAGAAATCTGTGTATATTTGAAATGATAAAAATATTACAGCAGTCAGCAGCACCAATCCACTGTACTGGTAGGGTTGGTTGAACACTTGATTCACATAGATTGCAAGGTGATCTGCAATGACGACCTTCTTAAATAACCCCAGCAGAATCAACATCAAGCTGTGCGTCAAACGATTCTCATCAAAACTCTTGAGAGACCGCAGTTGTGGAATCAAATGCCCGGCGCGCTCAATAGGCCCCGCAGCTAGGTTGGGAAAGAAACTGACAAATGCTGCAAATAACGCAAAATTCTCCTCAGGTTTTTGTCTTCCCCTATAAACATCAACAATGTAGCCAATTTTGGCGAAGGTATAGAAGGATAATCCAATGGGCATTAGCCAGCTAAGTTCGCCAATTATCACTGGCAAATGCAGCGAATTGACCGACCGAGCAAAGAAATCGAAATATTTAAAAGCGCCAAGAGTGCCCAAATTGACAGCTAAACTTAGGATTAGATATGTTCTGCGGCGAGGTTCTTGCGCTGGAGCCATTACCCGTGCGAGGAAGTAATCAACTGTGGTTGAGAGAAACAGAAGTAAAAGGTAGGAAATACTCCCCACACTATAAAAGACACAGCTTATCACAAGCAGATAAGCAATGCGCAACTTTGACGGTACCATAAAGTAAAGTGGAACTGTGACGGAGAAAAGAACGAAGAACTCCAGCGATACAAAAGACATATTCCCCTCGGGAGAGAAGAGTTACCTATTTGAACATCATCATTTTATCCTACGAAAATCGCACTTTAGCAACTATCAAGCATTATCACTTGGCGGGAAGCCAACGAAATGCATTGCCTGCGACTCTCATTGGTTGACATTTCCAGCATTCGAGACCCGAACTGCTCCTTCCCCTCAGCGTCGCCACGAGGTGAAGGCTGAACTGCTGGTGAGGTAAGTGATGCCGCCATTGATACCCATGACCGCTGCACGCAGCGACCCATCATAGGCGCGCAAATTCACCAGCAGCGCGGTGTGGGCTGGATTCCACTCCGCCGAAAGGACTGCCCCTTCAAGGGGAATCGAGACCTGCTGAGGTGCGCTGCCGGGGGCATAAACATACAACCGCAGCCCCAACGCCCCGCTCTCTAACCGCCCGGTGGCTGAAGGCAGCCCTAAAAAGGCCACCCGTCCATCCGCCAGCGCCATCGGATAAGATATACCCAAACCCACCGCCGCCCCATCAAGGATCGGGCTAAAAATGGCGCTGCGCCGATCCACCACCCCGATCTGCGTTGAGCGGGTGGGGTCACTGGTTGCGGCGATCCACCCCCCATCGTTTAACCATGACGCCCCCACATAAGGCAGCGTTTGAAATAACCCCGGCTCACGCTCATTGGCAAAACGACTTCGGCCCGTCAGGACTACGCCCGGCGTCCCCCCCTGCCCGATGATGTTCACAAGGATGGCGTCACTGTCTGAGGCCCATGAAAGATTCAAGGCCACCCGGTATTGGTATTCATTGGAGCCGGGAACATAGTGATTACGGAGAATATGGCGGGGTTTGGCAGTTGGGTTGTAGACCTCCAGCACCCACACCCCATCATCAATGGACTGAAGGGCGGTGAGCTGCCGTTCGACTGCGCCGGGGGTCTGGACGATGTAAGCCAGCCAGTTGCCATCTGGCGACCAGCGGGCCGCGATAAATTGCTGGCGGGTGTGTTTGTTATCGCCCACATAAATACTGCCATCAATGGTCATACGCCCATCACGCCGAATCTCCGCCCGCCGCCCGGATCGATTGAGATCATAGGCGCTGATCTCCCCCTCTGGGGCGGGGCGCTGCAAACTGCCTTCGGGAATCTCAACGTATTCGGCCCGATCATCAAGGCTGATCGCAGTGGGGAAGACTCCCGCAACTGCAACTGGTGGCGTGGCTGTGGGCAGAGGCGCGATAAAAAGGGGCGTCCCCGGCAGGTTGGTTGCAGGCACGTTGAACGGGGCTGGGCTTGGCACCAGTGTAGGCGTGGTCAACAGCATGAATGGCGTGATTGGGGCCGGTGATGGGGTGCGGCTGGG
>JACSRJ010000327.1 GCA_014879835.1 Anaerolinea sp. | reverse complement strand
CACTGAGGCGGGACAACGTCTGGCTCGCACTCCCGCCATGGCCGCTGGTTGGACCGACCACTTGTGGTCACTGGGTGAGTGGTTAGCCTATCCCGTGTTCAGCACCTAAAAACCTCAGTCCTCTTTTTTGCACGCCTTCGATGGCGTAGGAAAGGGTGTTTGTGGTTCACCAAGGCTCACCCCTTTCTCACCTCCATCCCACTTTTTGCCCCTGTTCGATTTATCCACCCCATCCTGCAGGTGTACCGACCGACCTGAAAGCGAAGCTGACCAAGCCTAAAATCCCCTGATCTCCATTCTGTCCTCCTCTCGGCACTTTTCATCCTTGCCTCTCAAGCGATCCCCATCTTGACCATTTTTTGACCGTTCCTATCCTCATCCTGACCCCATTTTTACCCTCATCGGGAACATACTGTGGGTAAGTGTCGGAGGATGGATTCGCTAAAGGACTTATGAGCGGGAACACACCATGCAAAAAATAAAAGTTCTGGCTGTGGACGATGAACCCGCCATCCGCAAACTGCTCGAACGGGGCTTATCTAGCTTCGGCTATGAAGTCCTCAGCGCAGAGATGGGCACTGCCGCGCTTGATCTGGCTGCCCGACAGGACCCTGAGATCATTCTCCTTGACCTCAATCTGGAAACCCCAATGGACGGTCTAGACGTATGTCGGCAGATACGGGAGTGGAGCAAAACGCCCATCATCATCCTGACGGTGCGTGATGAAAAAAGGCTCAAACTGGCTACGCTCAATGCGGGCGCAGATGACTACATTCTAAAGCCCTTTGACATGGAGGAACTGGAAGCCCGTATTCGGGCGGTGCTGCGCCGCAGCGCCTATGAAAAGTCCCACTCACCCTCTGGTGAGATTCTAGTTCACGACCTGATCATCGATCTGGTGAGACGGCGGGTGCTTTTGGGAGGAGAAGAAGTGCATCTCACCCCCAAGGAGTATGAACTACTGCGGATTCTGGCGACCAATCCCGGCAAGGTGATGACTTTCAAAACGCTGCTGGAGCAGCTATGGGGGCAGTTTAGCAGCCCCAAGCCAGAACATAATGTGCGGGTGTACGTCAATACCTTGCGCAAAAAACTCAAGGATGATCCCTCCACCACACATAAACCACGTTTCATCTTTAATGAACCGGGGGTTGGTTATCGCTTCACCGATCTTGAGCCTCTGGCCAGCAGCTAAAGAGAAGGAAATGACATGAACACCTCAACCATCTTGGTGCAGATTGCAGATCAAAAGTGGACACTCGAAACGCTTCAGGCGGCTTGTGTGCTGGCCCAAAAGATCGAGGCGCAGATCATCCTTGTGCAAATGGTGCCCGTACAACATGCCCGCTGGCTAGGCAGTGACTGGGGCTTGATGAGCCTCAACCCTCAGGCCGTAAGCACATTCGCCCGCTACCAGACCTTCATTGAGGAACATGGGGTCGAAGGTGTACCCATGCTCTTTCAGTACAGTACGTGGATGGAAGGCACCCTTCAACTGGTGGAGTCGGCGAACCCATCGATCATCTTTGTACGCGCGCCCGAAAGCGCTCTGCCCCTCTGGGGGGGCTTCCAGAAGTGGCTGATGCAGCGCCAGTTTACCCGTCAGGGACGGCGATGGATCATGACGCCGCAGGTGGATGCCAGACCTGAAGCCAGCGGGGCGAAGCGCATCCCACAAACCGCCACACTCTGAGACCCCCTGTTCTTTACCTTTTTTTGACCGTTTTATGAACCATTCTTGCGGACTTTTGACCGGGATGGTTGATAGAACTATATGGGCGCCGCTCACGAAGGAGGAGTCACCGTGGACCTCGTTTTTCTGGGATTGTTGGTTGTCTTATTTGCCCTCACATGGGGCTTCACAGAACTCTGTGATCGCATATAAGGAGAGGCTATGAACGCGCTCTACATCATCGTCGGGCTGGTAGCATTTGGGCTGCTCGCCTATCTCGTGCTTGCCCTCTTGAAACCGGAGATCTTCTCATGACCTTTAGTGGTGTGCTGCAACTTGTGATCTACATGGCTGTACTGCTGTTGTTGGTGAAACCGCTCGGCAGTTATATGGCTCACGTGTATGAAGGAACTTCTGGGGTCAATCGCGTTTTCAGACCACTGGAACGGGGGATCTATCGACTGTTGGGCACCCGCGAAGACCTTCAGATGAATTGGAAGACCTACGCGCTGGCGTTTATGCTCTTCAACTTCATTGGGCTTTTGGTGGTGTACGGGCTTCAGCGGGTGCAGGCTTCACTGCCGCTCAACCCCGCTGGCATGGGGCCGGTATCGATGGAATCGTCCTTTAATACCGCGGTCAGCTTTGCCACCAACACCAACTGGCAGGGCTACGGCGGTGAGTACACTATGAGCTACCTGACCCAGATGTTGGGGCTGACAGTGCAAAACTTTGTCTCGGCTGCCTCTGGTATGGCTGTTCTGGTCGCACTGATACGGGGGCTGCGTGGGCGTACCGCCCAGACTATCGGCAGCTTCTGGGTCGATCTGACCCGTTCGGTGCTGTATATCCTGCTGCCGCTGGCGGCCCTTGTGGCCATCATTTTGGTCTCGCAAGGGACGGTGCAGACCTTTGACACCTACACCACCGCGCAGGTGGTTGACGCGACTGCCCTCACCAATGCCGATGGCAGCGCTGTGATCACTCAGACCCTTGCGGTGGGGCCGGCGGCTTCCCAGATCGCCATCAAGCAGCTTGGCACCAATGGCGGTGGGTTCTTTAACGTCAACTCAGCCCATCCCTTTGAGAATCCGACGCCGCTCTCGAACTTTGTGGAGCTGCTCTCGATCCTATTGATCCCGGCAGCGCTGTGTTACACCTTTGGCAAGATGGTGGGCGATCCCCGGCAGGGATGGGCAGTGCTGGCAGTGATGGTGATCATCTTTGTGGTCTTGCTCGCGGGGGTATATCTGGCGGAGCAGGCGGGTAATCCCCAATTCTCCGCTAAGGTCGATCAGGTGACCACTGAGTTCAACCCCGGGGGCAACATGGAAGGTAAGGAAGCGCGCTTTGGGATCGCCCCATCGACCTTGTGGGCGGCTGCGACCACAGCGGCATCCAACGGATCGGTCAACTCGATGCACGACTCCTATATGCCCTTAGGCGGACTTGTACCCATGTGGCTGATGCAGTTGGGTGAGGTCATCTTTGGTGGGGTCGGCTCCGGTTTGTACGGGATGTTGATGTTCGCCATCGTAGCGGTATTCATTGCCGGCTTGATGGTCGGACGCACCCCGGAATATCTGGGTAAAAAGATCGAAGCCTATGAGATGAAGATGGCCTCACTGGTGATCCTGATCCCGTGTGCGGTGGTGCTGATCGGCACAGCCACAGCAGTGGTCAGTGAGGGCGGTTTGGCCACAATCTACAACCCGAAGCCGGCTGCGCATGGCTTCAGTGAAGTGCTCTACGCATTCTCGTCGGCGGGCAATAACAACGGCAGCGCCTTTGCTGGGTTGGGGGCAAACACCCCCTTTTATAACACGGCGCTCGGCCTTGCCATGTGGTTTGCCCGATACTGGCTGGCGATCCCCACTTTGGCTATCGCCGGGTCGCTGGCCGCTAAGAAAGTTGTGCCCGCAAGTGAAGGCACTCTGCCCACCCATACCGGGCTGTTTATGGCCATGCTGATCGGTGTGGTGATCATCGTGGGCGCGCTTACCTTCATCCCGGCGCTGGCGCTGGGCCCGATTATCGAGCACATTCTGCTGATTGGCGGCTGATTCAGCGCCGCAAAGGATGATATGACCATGACCCTCGAAACAAGAGCCAAAGCGCGTCCGCTGTTTGATCCGCCTATCGTCCGGCAGGCAGTGATTGACGCCTTCAAGAAATTGAATCCGCGCCTCCAGATACGCAACCCTGTGATGTTCATCGTGCTGGTGGGTGCGCTGCTGACTACGATCTTGTTTGCCTTTGCCCTATTTGGGCAGGGAGAAGCAGCGCAGACTGCGCTCCTCAGCGGCGCGACCCCTGAAGACGCGGCTGCGGCCTCGCGCCAGTCGGCCGGCTTCATCTTCGCCATCAGCATGTGGCTGTGGTTTACGGTGCTGTTTGCCAACTTCGCCGAAGCGATGGCTGAAGGCCGGGGCAAAGCGCAGGCGGACTCGCTGCGTAAGGCACGGCGCGATGTGAATGCCAAAAAGCTGAGCAGCCCTGATCGCAGCGGGAAATACACCGAAGTCAACGCAGGTAGCCTGCGTAAAGACGATATTGTGCTGGTGGAGACCGGAGATTTCATCCCCGGCGACGGTGAAGTCATCGAAGGCGTGGCCTCGGTTGACGAAAGCGCGATCACTGGAGAAAGTGCGCCCGTGATCCGTGAAAGCGGCGGTGACCGGAGCGCAGTCACAGGCGGGACACGGGTGCTTTCCGACTGGCTGGTGGTGCGCATCACGGCCAACCCCGGTGAGGACTTCCTTGATCGCATGATTGCGATGGTGGAAGGCGCAAAACGGCAAAAGACGCCCAATGAGATCGCGCTCAGCATTTTGCTGGCTGTGTTCACCATCATCTTCCTGCTAGCCACTGCGACCCTGCTGCCCTACTCGATCTATGCGGTGAACGGGACTGGCGAAGGCGCACCGATCACCGTGACCGTGCTGGTGGCGCTGCTGGTATGCCTCATCCCCACGACCATCGGCGGCTTGCTCTCCGCTATCGGGATCGCGGGTATGGATCGAATGATTCAGGCAAATGTGATCGCCATGTCCGGGCGTGCGGTCGAAGCCGCTGGTGACGTTGATGTCCTGCTGCTTGATAAGACCGGGACGATCACCCTCGGCAACCGTCAGGCAACGGACTTTGTGCCCGCGCAGGGTGTCACCCCGGAACAGCTTGCGGACGCCGCCCAGTTGGCGTCGCTTGCGGACGAGACCCCGGAAGGGCGCAGCATCGTGGTGTTGGCGAAGGTCCAGTTTAAGCTTCGGGAACGCAACATCCATGACCTTGGGGCGCACTTTATCCCCTTCACGGCCCAAACGCGGATGAGCGGTGTGGACTTTGACGGGCGTCGGATTCGTAAAGGCGCGCCGGACTCGATTAAAGCCTACATCGATCAGCAGGGCGGACTGTACCCGCAGTCGGTGCAGACTGTGGTTGAGGACATCGCCCGCAAAGGCGGCACGCCTCTAGTCGTCGCTGACAATCAGCGCGTCCTCGGGGTGATCCACCTGAAGGATGTGGTCAAAGGCGGGATCAAGGAACGCTTCCGCGAACTGCGTCAGATGGGCATCAAGACCGTGATGATCACGGGTGATAATCCCCTCACGGCTGCGGCTATTGCAGCCGAAGCAGGTGTTGATGATTATTTGGCTCAGGCGACGCCAGAAGCAAAACTCACCCTCATCCGCCAGCAGCAGGAAGGCGGGCGGTTGGTGGCCATGACCGGTGACGGTACCAACGATGCCCCCGCGCTGGCCCAAGCGGATGTGGCCGTGGCCATGAACACCGGCACACAGGCGGCCAAAGAAGCGGGCAACATGGTTGATCTGGACTCGAACCCGACCAAGCTCATTGAGATCGTGGAGATCGGTAAGCAGCTTTTGATGACCAGAGGTTCACTCACTACTTTTAGCATCGCCAACGATGTGAGTAAGTACTTCGCCATCATCCCGGCCGCCTTTGCCAGTATTTACCCGCAGTTGAACGCGCTCAACATCATGGGCCTGACCTCACCCAACAGTGCAATCGCTTCAGCGGTGATCTTTAACGCGCTCATCATCATCTTCTTGATCCCGCTGGCCCTGCAAGGGGTGAAGTACCGACCGATTGGGGCGTCCTCACTGCTGCGCCAGAACCTTCTGGTGTACGGGTTAGGCGGGCTGATCGCGCCGTTTATCGGCATTAAACTCATCGACATGGTTCTGGCCCTGTTCGGTTGGGTATAACGAAAGAAGTCAAACACATGAAGGCGAACCCAAACCTCAAGACCAATCAGGGCATTGACTGGCGTCAAGTGATCATGCCCTCGGTGCTCTCAATCGTGTTCTTCACGCTGGTCACCGGCGCGCTCTACCCAGCGGTGATCACCGGACTGGCACAGGCGATCTTTCCCCGTCAGGCAAAGGGCAGCCTGATCACCAATGCCGATGGTACCGTGATCGGTTCGGAACTGATCGGACAGCAGTTCAGCAACCCTGCCTACTTCTGGGGGCGACTCTCGGCCACAAGTCCGGTCGCCTATAACGGGGCCGCATCGTCCGGTTCCAACTATGGTCCCTTAAGCCCAGCGCTGATCGGGCCCGATGGACTGGTTCAAAGCCGCATCAAAGCCCTTGAGGAGGCCAACGCTGCCGGCGGGGTGACGGTTGACACGCCCATCCCGGTTGATCTGGTGACCGCGTCGGGCAGTGGGCTTGATCCCCACATCAGCCCGGCGGCGGCACAGTACCAGATCGCCCGGGTCGCTATGCTGCGCGGGGTGAGTGCGGTCGAAGTGAAGGCGCTGGTTGATCAGTTTACGGAGGGGCGAGGGTTAGGCGTTTTGGGCGAGGCGCGAGTCAATGTACTCATGCTCAATGTGGCCCTTGATAAGCAGTATCCGCTTCCTGCTGCGACCAAACCCTAAACCACCCCCTAATACTTTCGCTGGCAGGGAAAAACACCCTGCCAGCGTTTTTGATTCGGGATGATAATGATCTTAATGGGCTGTGAAGGATACTTATGGAACACCAACGCCCCGACCCTGATGAACTTCTGAAGCGGGTCAAGGAAGAAGAAGCCCGCAAAAAGCGCGGACGGCTTAAAATCTTTTTTGGTTCAGCCGCAGGGGTGGGCAAAACTTATGCCATGCTCGAAGCCGCGCAGACCCTGCGTGACGATGGCATTGATGTGATTGCTGGTTACGTCGAACCTCACCGCCGCCCAGAGACCGAAGCGCTTCTTAATGGGCTGGAGATTCTGCCCCCACGAATCATTGAATACCGAGGGGTACAGATCCGCGAATTTGACCTTGACGCGGCCCTCAAACGTAAACCGCACACCATTCTGGTGGACGAACTGGCCCATACTAACGGGCCGGGATCGCGCCACCCCAAACGCTGGCAGGATGTTGAGGAACTGATCACCAGCGGCATCAACGTTTACACCACGGTCAATGTCCAGCATCTGGAAAGTCTTAATGATGTGGTTGCCCAGATCACGGGCACACTGGTTCGTGAGACCATCCCAGACTCGATCCTCGAAAACGCTGATGATCTTGAATTGATCGATATTGCGCCTGACGAACTGCTTAAGCGGCTGCGTGATGGGAAAGTTTATCTGCCCCAGCAGGCAGAACAGGCGATTCGGAGCTTCTTCCGCAAGGGCAATCTGATGGCCCTCCGCGAGATGGCCTTGCGCCATACGGCCTCGCGGGTGGATCAGCAGATGCAGGTCTACCGTCAGGATAAGGCGGTCGCGCAGGTGTGGCCGGCTGGCGAGCGGATTATGGTGTGCATCAGCCCCAGCCCGCTGGCGTCACGCCTAATCCGCGCCGCCAAACGAATGGCGGCCGGGCTTCGCGCCGATTGGATTACCCTGTATGTGGAGAACCCACGGGCAACAAAGCTCCCGGAGGCAGACCGTAATCGAGTCATCCAGAATTTGCGATTAGCGGAGCAGCTTGGGGCAGAAACGGTGACTCTGAGCGGGCACAATGTCACCGAAGAAGTGGTCAACTATGCCCGCAAGCGCAACGTGACCAAGATCATCATTGGCAAGCCGGTTCATTCCGTGTGGCGGGACATTCTGTTCGGGTCCGTGCTTAATGATCTGATCCGCCAGAGCGGGCCAATTGACGTTTATGTGATCAATGGGGAAGCCGATTCGCCCTCGCCTGCGCTGCCCACGCCTAAGGCGTCGGAGGTGCGCTGGGGGCTGCACGCCCGGGCGCTTGGGGTGGTGTTCGTGTGCAGTTTGGTCGCTGCCCTGATGTTCCCACTGGTCACCCCCACCAATCTGGTCATGGTGTATCTCGTGGGCACAGTGTTTGTGGCCGCCAGATACGGGCGCGGTCCTTCGATCACCGCTTCGGTCAGCAGTGTTTTGACCTTTGACTTCTTTTTCATCCCGCCCTACCTGACCTTTCATGTAACCGATACCCAATACCTGATCACCTTTGCGGTGATGCTTCTGGTGGGGCTGGTGATCAGCACCATGACGGCGCGGATTCAGGGGCAGGCCCAAACCGCCCGCGAGCGCGAACGCCGCTCCACCAGCCTCTACGAGATGAGCCGGGAGTTTGCCAGCACCAGTGAAGTCGATAACCTCACCCAGATCGCAGCCCGCCATATTGAAGCCCTGTTTGAGTGCCGGGCGCTGCTGCTGCTGCCCGATGCTCAGACCAAGTTTCACCAGTACGGCTCTGAGGGGGCTGTCGCCACCCTGACTGAACAAGAGATGGCCGTTGCCCGCTGGAGTTATGATCACGGACAGGAAGCGGGCTTGGGCACTCAGACGCTGCCTGCTTCAAAGGGCATTTATCTGCCCCTGCTGACCCCAAAAGGCAAAACCGGGGTGCTTGGGGTTTATCCCAAAGAGTCCAGTAAATCCTTCTCGCCCGATGAGATGCACCTGCTCGAAACCTTCGTGAATCAAACTGCGCTGGCCATTGAACGGGCACAACTCACCGAAGAAACCGAACGCTCACGCATCCAGATCGAAACCGAGCAGATGCGCAACACCTTGTTAAGTTCCGTCTCGCATGATCTGCGGACCCCACTGGCCGCGATCACTGGGGCGGTGAGCAGTATCCTTCAGGGCAATCATACCCTTGAGTCCCACATGCGCGAATTGGCCCAAGTGGCCTATGAAGAAGCAGAACGACTCAATCGACTGGTGGGGAATCTTCTGGAGATGACCCGACTGGAGTCAGGTGGAGTAGTCGTGGAGAAGGAATGGCAGCCCCTCGAGGAGGTAGTCGGGACGACTCTGCTTCGCCTTGAGCGCCTGCTCTCTGATCATCCCCTGCGCACCTCGATCCCCGACGATCTGCCCTTAGTCCCAATTGATGGGGTGCTGATCGAACAGGTGTTGGTCAATATCTTGGAAAATGCGGTCAAGTACTCACCTCCGGGAACCGTTATTGATCTCTCCGCTTATCAAGAAGATAATGGCGTATGTGTGGAGGTGGCTGATCGGGGGCCGGGCATTCCCGCCGGGGAAGAAGAACGTATCTTTGATAAGTTCTACCGACTGCGCCTAACCAATGTAAGCGGGGTGGGCTTGGGGCTGGCCATCAGCCGCACCATCATCGAAGCGCATGGAGGGCGAATCTGGGCGAGCAATCGCCCGGGGGGTGGGGCCTCCTTCCGCTTCAGCCTGCCTATCGGCAGTAACCCACCGCAGGTTGATCTAGGAAATGAGTGATGGACAAGCCCAACGCATCCATGGTACTGGTCATTGAAGACGATTCCCAGATTCGCCGTTTTCTCCATGCCACGCTGGTCGATAACGACTATCGTTATCTTGAAGCAGCCACCGCACAAGAGGGGCTGAGGTTGGTGGCTACCCAGCATCCAGACTTGATCATCCTCGATCTGGGACTGCCTGATCTCGATGGGCTGGAAGTGACTCGCCGCATCCGGGAATGGTCTTCAACCCCGATCATCGTACTTTCGGCGCGCAATCAGGAACGCGACAAGGTTGATGCCCTCGATGCGGGCGCGGATGACTATCTGACCAAACCTTTTGGCACGGCGGAGCTGCTGGCGCGGATGCGGGTGGCTACCCGTCACGCCATTCAGATCACGCAGGGCAGTGATAACCCGATCTTCACCACAGGCGGGCTTCGGGTAGATATTGCCCACCGTCAGGTGTTTGTTGATGAAACCGAGATTCACCTCACCCCGATTGAATACAAGATCATGCTGGTGCTGGTTCAGCACGCGGGCAAAGTGGTCACCCGCAAACACCTCCTGCATGATGTCTGGGGGCCTGCTTACGAGGATGAGATGCACTATTTGCGGGTTTACATGGGACAGCTTCGGCGCAAGCTGGAATCCGAGCCGACCCGCCCTCGCTACTTGCTCACTGAGCCGGGGGTGGGCTACCGCCTCAAAGTGGATTGAGTCGGACAACACAAGACTCGTCCCTACGGAAACCTCCGTAGAGACGCCGCTCATAGCGCTCAGCGCTAGCGACGGGGGTACACTTGCAGGATCGGGTGGATAAATCGAATTTGCGTGTTTTAGCACGTCAACCTCGAAAAGTATGGGGATATCGTCTTCAAGGGTCGAAGAGCAAAGATGGTCGGATACGGTCAACAGCAAAGCAGAACAGAGGGTAGCTGCCCTAAAAGTCTCCAGTTGTCCGTTGCTTAAGGGTCAGAGCAGTTGACCCGTTTGTTGCCAATGGAAGTGGCGGTACTGCTCAATCGAAGGTGCTTCTCCTTTGAGATAATCAAGGTAGTCGGTTAAAGGCATTAGGTCGGGATAAAGTCCCTTTAAGGAAAACTCCCGAAGGGATCTGCCATCTCGGAAGACGTGAAGACAAGCCTGAGGGGTGTTGAGCTGTGCCAACGCCGAGGTCCCTGCAAAAGCTTGCCCCACATAGGAGGAGTGACGGTCCACCTGGATGGAGCCGTTGGCGTTGACCCGGCGCCGATAGAGATGCCCATGTTCGGCCAGGAGCCAGCGATTGGGGTTAACGAGGGTCGGTAACGATGGCAAAGGGGGTAGGGTCGGAAAAACCTCCACGGGAATGTGGTTGTGACAAGCTTGCCCTTGGTGAGGACGCTGTGTATGGTAGTAACGCTCAAAGGGGGGAAGGCAGTCGAGCGCCTCGGAAAGGGTGTCGGGAGCGAAGCGGGCCAATCACTCATGTTTCAAAATGCCTACACAACGCTCCACAAAGGGCTTTTTATCGGGTCGATAAGGGGGACAGATGACGGGTTCTACCCCTAACGACCACAACAAACGGGTGAAGGGAGAGGGATAGCTATCGCGGGTCCAACTACCCCACAGACGAGGGTCGCGGTCAAAGCGCAGGCGTTTGGGCAGGCTCAGGTATTGCGCGGACTATGCCTGATTCAATAGCATATACGTCGCCGTCCCGCCCGCGGAATTTGCCTGAGCAGACCGTGGATGCATTTCGCGCACCCAACGGGGTGGCAGGTGCCCGGTTTTTGCGGGCCGCTTTACCTGGAAACATTGCCATTGACTGTCCGTTAGGGTGGTTTTGAGATACGGTTGACCCTGACGGTTGTGTGAGCACTCAGCGCCAATGGCGGAGACCGGAAGGACCATTTCCGGGTTATGCTCACGTGATATGCACCCGGAGGG
>JACSRJ010000105.1 GCA_014879835.1 Anaerolinea sp. | reverse complement strand
CAGCGCCATCAGGCTCAGACCCCGCCCCACCAGCACCCGGACTTTCTCAGCCCGACTGATGAGCATCCCCAAGAGGCGCAGCCCGGCCCACAACCCCATCACCAGCAGGGCGTAATAAACGATCTCAACATGCCCGGCGGTGATGGTCATGCCCAAACCCAACGCCCCACCGATCAACCACGGCACCACCGCCGGTTTGCCCCCAAGGGGGCGCGCCCGCAGGGTGTACTCCACCATCAAGAGCAGGAAAGGCAGCCACGCCGCACCCGCGATGATCATCTGAAAGACCACACTGGCGAGGAAAAAGCCGCTGAGTTGGAAGGTGATCGCACCGATCAGCGCGCCCAGACGCCCTAAGCGCAGCCCCCGCAGGAATAAATACATCAGCAGCCCCGCCAGCCACAACTGACTGACCGTAAACCAACCGTAAGCCGCTGGCAGGGGCAGCAGGTAGTAGATCAGGCTGAAGGGATAGAGGGCGGAGTGCTGTCCCGCGGCGAGGAAGGGCGCACCCCCAAAAAGGTACGGATTCCAAAGGGGAATCTCCCCCCCCGCGAGGCTCTGACGGGTGAACTGCTTCCACACGATGTTTTCCAACACCAGATCGGAGAGCAGCATATTATGAGCCACTTCGGGAACGCCCAATGAGTCCCGGTAGGTGCTGAAGGGTTGAAACTGATATAGGTTATCCGCCGGAATCAGGGTTCGTCCACCAAGGGTCACCTGCCAAAAGATGAATAGAGGCAGCAGGAATAAACCCAAGGCGATGAGCAGGTCAGGTCGTAGATTGTTGAGCAGGCGGCGCACGCGGATCAGCCTCCAACGGCGCGGTTCGCCGGGGTCAGCTTACCGTAGCGTTGGCGCAGTTTGAACACGCCCACCGCCGCTTCATATTGGGTCTTAAAGTCCATTTTGGACTCGCCGTACTTACGATCCGCAAAGTAGATGGGCACTTCCTGAATGCTGTAGCCCAGTTTGCGCGCCAGATAACACATTTCCACCTGAAAGATATAACCGTTGGACTTGATCTGATCCAGATTCAAGCCGATCAGGGTGGTTTTGCGCCAAGCGCGGAAGCCTGCGGTGCTGTCCTTGACCCGTGTGCCCAAAATGAAATCGACCCAGACCCGGTTTGCCCACCAGCTTAACAAGCGGCGTCCAGCGCTCCAGCGTTCATCCAGTTTGCCGCCTTTGGCATAGCGGGAGCCGATCACCAGATCGTGCTGCTCCAACCCTGCCAGCAGGCGGGGTAGATCCTTGGGATCATGGGAGAAGTCGGCGTCCATCTGGACAATTCGCTCAGCCCCGTGATCGAGGGCCCACTTAAAGCCTTGAATATAGGCTGTGCCCAATCCCTGTTTGCCTGCACGATGCATCACATACACCTGATCGGGCTTAGCAGTCGCAAATTCATCAGCGATCTTGCCTGTGCCATCAGGCGAATTGTCATCCACGATCAACATGGCGAGGTTGAGTATGGGGAGCGCGAAGATGGACTCGACCATGCGGGGTAGATTCTCTTTTTCGTTATAGGTTGGGATCACCACAAAGGTTCTGGGTGGCTTTTCAGACATAGAATCATCCATACAGCATATTCAGGATTGTTGTCTTTGCCTGCAAACTATAGCTTGCCCGGTAGTGATGGTCAAAAGATGATCAAAAAGTCGTTATCAGGGATGTGCCTTTTATTTGTTGAAGCCTCATGCTATACCCCCATCGGCGCCAGTGGGGTAAGATGGTATCGTTAAAATGTTGACCCTAGGCTATATGCTGGCGCTGCACCAGCTTAGTGGGCATTTCAAAACTCATGCCCCGCAGTGATTATTTAACATCAGGAGCTATTTGAGATGACAGACTACACCCCCAAACCAGAACACAAGTTTAGCTTTGGTCTGTGGA
>JACSRJ010000265.1 GCA_014879835.1 Anaerolinea sp. | reverse complement strand
ATCTGAACTGGCTCGGGCTGAATATAACCCGTGGGGAGAGTTAACATATCTCGCTAGGCACGCCCTTTCATTCCCTTGCAGTACCCTCAATGGCTTCAACAACCTGCTTCCACAGATGATTGTTGAGCATGATCACCCCAGGGTCAGTCATGAAATGATGAGTGCGAATAAAGAAATCTTCTCGATGTTTGTGTTCAAATGACCGAAGCCATAGATCCTTATTACGGGTACCCCACCAATAATCCAGCGAAGCCATCATGATTGCCGACACTACATCTACAAACAATTCGATATCTGTATTCGAGGTGACTTCGAATGCCTTAAGCTGTCCTAATTCGCGCATCGCACTTCTGTAGTTGTTTACTCCGGGGGTTCCAGTTCTGCTCTCCAAAGCATCCCGAATGGCTTCAGCACTCAATTTCAGGCTTGCCAACCCGGAAACGTTTGCAAGAGCAGAATACACCATTTGCATCAATAAATCTCCGGGATCATCTTCTAATCCTTGCATGGGAAGCCACCTTGCTTGAAAGAGAATGATACCAACGGCATCATCTTCTCTAAGCTTTGTTGCCAGCATAGTCAAACTTTCCCTACATAACACCCAATCATCAAGACCCTGAACATCACGCAAGATCCGGATTTGCTCGTCATACGCTGCATTCATGATTATCACCGTTACCAACCTCGTCAGGGCTTAAAGCGTTCGAAGCCCTGACGATTTAACAAACTCAAGGGTAGCAATCAAACACCAAATGAACAGAATGTGTCAAGGAAATGTTCCTGCTATTTATCTAGTGGGTCAGTGGTGCCAAAGACCTTAATGTCCTTTTTATCCATATGCTCAGTTCCTGAGCCGAATTCGCCCACCAGCAAATGCTGACACTCGTGTCGACTATCCCTCACTCGCTCCGCGAATACTTCACAAAACACCTCACATCAGGGTATGGTATGCCATAATCTGTGTTACAACATGGGCAACAGGTAACTGACGCCACATAGTTTTCATCGTAGGCGGGGGTATCGTAGAAGTGGGAATGCGAGCCAATGCCAGGGCAGTGAGAAGCATAGGTAAAAGACCTTTCTTGTAAGTCTTCGTATGCCGTCATCTGTTTCGCTCGACAGATTTCATCGACGGCTTCCTCAAAGCCAACATAAAGTCCTCCAGCCCTTTCCAGACTCGCGCAGTTGTTCCAGGCAGGATGACATTCAGTATAGTCTCGTGGACGCGGGATTGGGATGGGAATACTCCGTCCAAAGGAGTCAGTCAGATACTTGAGAAAGTCCTGAATGTCGTCTGCCAGCCCACGCCGTTTCGGAAGAGCGGCAACGAGCAGCACCATTACCCCCAACGCAGTACAGACGCCCACAAAAGCCACTACCGGATTGGGGGTAGTTGCCGCTTGGGTGTGAGCCAAGATTGCTGCAATTCCCCATCCGCCTGAAGGCGGATTGAAATCAGGGTTATTCCACAGATACAGGAAGTCCTCAAAATCCAGTTGAGACCAGAACCGTGCCTGATCCCCTATTGCCTTGTGGAGTTCTGGTGGCCATGCTCCGTCATACTGCCGCGATATATCCTGGGTGTATCTCAGAAATTGAGTGTGGCAATAGTCTTGCTGGAGGTTGTTTGCCCTCTCATTGAGCCAGCACTCCCCACTGGGGTCTACCCTGTTGACCACATTTCCGCCAACATACCCGTACCGATTGCCCTCCTCCACCGGATCCAAGCTCGGAAACACACCCAACTCTGGCACATAATACCGCGCCCGCAGGTACACCAGCCCACTTGCGTCGGTCACCTCCCCGGTGAAGCCGAATCCCGTCTGCGCCGTCCCACTTCCCCCAAAGGGATCACCGTAGGGTGCATAGAGGCGGCTTTCAAGGATTTGCCCCGCTGCGTCCACC
>JACSRJ010000266.1 GCA_014879835.1 Anaerolinea sp. | reverse complement strand
GGGGACCTGGACTCGAACCAAGAACGACAGGGCCAGAACCTGCTGTTTTGCCGATTAAACTATCCCCCAAGACGTCAGGCATTGTATCATGAGGGAAAGCTCCCTTCAAGGTTGAGTTTTGGGGGATTAGGGCAAGATGGGCACTTACTTCCTTTTAAGACGCTTCGCAAGTGCGATCTTGAGGCGATCTGCAAGGGTGTAATCAAGGGCCGGGGGCATCTCTTGCCACTGCGCATCCTTGGTCAGCAGAAGGCGGATCACGGACTGCCGCTGGGACTCCCCAAATCGTGCTGGCTGAGGTTCCTGTCTGCCGCACAAATACAACATGCTGCACCGCTGGTGCTGAACTGACATCAGCACTTTAAAACCCATCCGAGCACAAAAAACCCCTACCATCTCATCATACAGAAAGAAGGGATGATCGATTTTGGCCACGGCCTCAGCGCTGCCCCGGCGTTCGATCTCGTTCAAAAAATCAGCGGTATCAAAGAGGAAGTACCCTTCTGGGGTAAGCAAATGATTGATCTTGTCGAAGGTCTGGCGCATATCAAAGATATGTTCGATGGCCCGATTGATCACGATCAGATCAAACTTTTCGGAGGCTTCAAAGGTAATATCTTCAAATAACCCTAACCGGGTCTCAAGTCCACGCTTTGCCGCTTGTGCCAGTTCTTGCTCAGCCGGGTCGATGACCAGTGCCTGTGCTCCGAGGGCTTTACTCAGTGCGCTTGCGAGTGCCCCATTGCTGCCCCCAATGTCCAATAAACGGGACTTTGGGGCTAGGTTGAGCAGTCCGCTGATCGCCTTAACTACCCTGTCCGCGTTTTGGGTCGCGGTAGCCTCGTAGACCTCATCACTGTGTTCCGACTCGGACAGGCCAAAAAAGGCATGGATCAAGTCTCGATACAAGCCCCGCTGATAAAAAGCATTGTAGGCACCGTGTTCGAGGCGGTCTACCAAGTAGGCGATCCCTGTGGCATGGCTGATACCCATACGCACTGGGAATCCGTAGCGGTCACGGGTGGCGAGGATGCTCACCTGATCATCCGGGGCCGTGAAGGATGGTAGAGGTGTGGTCTCAAATTTGAGTTCGCCCATGATTCGGGCGCGCAGTGAGGCGGTTTGTTTCCGACGTTTTTCAAGAAGCCCTCGTTTGGTGAGTCGCATCACGGCCGCTCCTGATGGGTGATTAGGGTTAAATGGCGGATTAGTGGGCAATTATAACGCCTTTGGCGAAGGGTGCGGAGTGCCCTTGATCGCTGGGATAGCTGGGGTATTGGATGAGGAGTTCGAGGAAAGCAGGGGCGAGGAATCCCCGCCCTGATTAAGAAGATCACATATGGCGCAGCGCCTGAAGCTGCTCAAAGAGGTGGCGCTCCTCATCGCTCAGGTGGGTGGGCAGGATCACCTTTACCCTCACAAACAAGTCACCGTGTTTGTCTTTGGCCTTCAAGTGCGGCATCCCCCGCCCCTTAAGCCGGATCAGTTTGCCGTTTTGAGTACATTCGGGAATGGCGATCTGTACCACATTGTCGAGGGTCTGAACATCAACCTTTCCCCCCAGAATGGCGGTGTAGAGGGGAATTTCAACATTGGTGAAAAGATCATCCCCCTGCCGCTCGAACCGGGTGTGCGGCATGACCTCGATCACAAGGTACATATCGCCTGAAGCCCCCCCACCGCGCCCCGGCTGTCCTTGACCCGTGATTCGTACCCGTGATCCTGTATCTACCCCCGCCGGAATCTTGACCTGAACTTCATGCCCTTCGGTGACCAGCATCCGACTAGTCCCCCGTGCTGCCTCTTCGAGGGTGATTTGTACTGGGGACTCGACATCTCGCCCTTTACGAGGACCGGTGGCAGTGCCAGCGCCCCGACCAAAAAACTGCTCAAAAAAGTCGGAGAACCCGCCGCTGCCAAAGAGATCATTCAAGTTGCCCTGATAATTGAAGCCTCCCATGTTTGGGGACGCTCCGCCTGTGTTCTGGTAGCGCGCCCAATCCGCGCCCAATTGATCGTACTTACGGCGCTTTTCGGGGTCATTCAGAACTTCATAGGCTTCCGAAATCTCCTTGAAACGCGCTTCAGCCGCTTTATCATCGGGGTTAGCGTCAGGGTGATACTGGCGCGCAAGTTTACGAAACGCTTTTCGGATCTCCTCCGCGTCGGCGTCGCGCTTGACTCCCAGCACTTTGTAATAATCCTTGTAGTCCATAGGCTCACTTGCGATGCAGTTTATCCCTAACTAATGGTTGTAGCGCATCTACGTAAAAACTATATCAGCATTTCATCAGAAGTTCAGTATAAGTGGGTATATCTTTAGGGCGACTCCCAAAAAGCAGCCAGACGCCGCAAACCCTTACCCCCGCGACCGGTCTCCGACGTGTACCCGATCCCACATGCAGTAGAGAGGTGGGAAAGCATCTCAGGGGGATGGGGGCAAAGGCGGCGAGATTCCCCCTAACAGGTGCAACGGAGCAGGGTAGAGTATCCTTATGTTCATACTATTTTGTTTTGAAAGGATTTTCTGCAATGCCCAAAATGGATTACCCCAACCCCAAAACCATCATTGAACCGTTCCGGGTGCGTTCGGTAGAACCGATTGCCATGATCACCCCCGATAAGCGCGAGCAAGCGCTGCGTGAGGCGTTTTATAATCCCTTTTTACTCCATGCTGATCAGGTATTGATTGATCTGCTCACGGACAGTGGTACAGGGGCACTCTCCGCCCGTCAGTGGGCCGCCATGATTAGCAGTGACGAATCCTACGCGGGCGCTCGTTCCTTCTTTAAGCTGGAAAGCGCCGTTAAGGATATTTTTGGCTTTAAACACTTCATCCCGACCCATCAGGGGCGGGCTGCGGAGCGGCTCTTGTGTCAGGTGGCCCTTAAACCCGGTGATGTGATCCCCAATAACTCCCACTTTGATACCACCCGTGCCAACATCGAATTTGTGGGCGCACAGGCGCGTGATCTCGTGATTGCTGAAGGCAAACAACCCGAATTGGTGCATCCCTTCAAAGGCAACATGGATATTCAAGCGCTCCGGAACACAATTCGAGAGGTCGGACCGGAACGGATTCCATTTATCATGATCACCATTACTAACAATTCGGGTGGGGGACAGCCCGTCAGTGTTAGTAATATCCGTGCTGTAAGTGAGGTGGCCCGCGAATATGGCATCCCCTTCATCATTGATGCCTGCCGTTTTGCGGAAAATAGCTACTTCATTCACACCCGTGAGCAAGGCTATGAGCACAAAACGCCGCTTGAAATCGCCCGCGAAATCTTTAGTTATGCCGATGGCTGCACCATGAGCGCCAAAAAAGACGGCATGGCCAACATTGGCGGCTTTTTAGCGCTCAATCATGATACATGGGCGGAGAAGGCCAAAAATATGCTCATCCTGACCGAGGGCTTCCCCACTTATGGAGGTATGGCCGGTTATGATATGGAGGCCGTCGCGGTGGGGCTGTATGAAGCGCTGGATGTGAACTACCTGCGCTATCGTATCCGATCCATCGCCTACCTTGCGGAGAAACTCAATGCGGGTGGGGTGTCCACCGTTCAGCCGCCCGGTGGTCATGCAGTGTTCATTGATGCGCGGGCGATGCTGCCCCATATTCCGGATGCCCGTTACCCCGGATGGGCGCTCTCGAATGCGCTTTACCTTGCTGGTGGAATCCGCAGCGTAGAGATCGGATCTGTGATGTTCGGGCGCAAACCTGATGGTACCGAGCAACCCGCGCCGATGGATCTGGTGCGCCTCGCTTTCCCCCGCCGGGTGTACATGCAGAGTCATGTGGACTATTTAGCGGAAGTGATTCTGAGTGTTCACCAGCAGCGGGATGCGGTTCCGGGTTATCAGATCGTGTGGCAGCCGCCGTTTTTGCGCCATTTTAGCGCCCGCTTTGAACCCTGCTGATCTTGACGCATTGACCCAAGGACAGATAAGGGGCAGGGCATAATGGGTCTACGGTTCAAGCCGAGAATCAAACACTTGCCCTTATTGTTTGCCCCTGCGCAGGGATGATGTTAAACTGAAACAGTGTCAGTGCGGTTTGAATCCGACCTGCCTGCGCCTGCTGAACTTCAGGAGGGATTTTATGCGGCGGTTGCCATCCACTATTGGATCAGGAGCAGCGTTCATTTTCCTAGCGCTGACTCTATCTGGTTGTTTCCAACCTGTCGGGGCGGCCTTGCCCGCGACCCCGGTAGGCGCGGAGGGTACAGCGGTAGTGGTTGTGCCCACTACTGAACCATCCCCCACCTTTGATTTTGAGGGAACCTTTGCGGCGGGTACTGCGGCCGCAAACGCTGTATTGAGCCTCACCCCATTGTTCCCTCCCACTGAGACGCCGACTCCTACCGAGACCGTACCGCCGACCAACACATTTGCGGTTACGGAGATAGCACCAACGCCAGAGGTATTTGCACCCACCAATACCCCAGAACCACCTACCAATACCTTTGTGCCTGCCTCAGCAACATTTACGCCTTTCCAACTCCCTGCTACAGAAACACCCACGCTGAGCTTACTGGATCAGCAGGCGACTCTGTTTGCGGAGTCCACCGCGATCTTTGACAGTTTGACCGCAACAGCACGGGCATTGGGCATCTTCCCGCCGTCGCCAGTACCAAGCGAGACACCCACCAATACTCCGGACCCGACGGCAACCCCAACCTTCCCGCCAGTCGCAACCGAGACCCCTTCGTTCTCGCCGTTGGTAATCCCGACCCTTGATCCGGTGTCCGAGGCAACTCTGAAGGCGCTTTTGGGTGGGCCAGCAACGGCCGTGGAAGAAGCGACGCCGACCTCACCCTTCCCCACCTCAACTTTGTTCATTCCCACAGCGGAATCGGTTGCGGTGGCGCTCCAAGGGACTCCTATCGCGCAGGATGATCCTCAGGCGACCCTAAACGCTCAGGCGACTCAGATCATCACCATTATTACCGCAACGGCTGCATCCAACATGACCGCCACTGCACAGGCCTTGGGTATTGGGCAGCCAGTTTTGCCGAGCGGACCCACTGCGACCTTTTTGCCACCTGCGATCTTGGTTGGATCAGGGACACCCACCTATCCACCCGGAACCCCCGGTTTTGCGGGTTCAGGTGCGGCAGGGCCCATTGATGCGGGCTGCCGTTATACGGTTGTAGCTGGTGATCGCCTGCTCCGAATCGCGCTTCGTTTTGGGGCTTCCCTGAGTCGGATTGCAGCCCTGAACGGGATCGTCAACCGTGACATGCTCCGTCCCGGACAGGTGCTGGTCATCCCCAACTGCGGTCTGCCCACCGTGCCTCCGCCTGCGGTCACATCAGTTCCGCCCGCTACGGGTGAAGGGCGCATCTATGTGGTGCAGGAAGGCGATACCCTATGGCGGATCGCACAGCGCTTTGGGGTGCGGGTGATGACTCTCGCCCAAGTGAACGGAATTGAGAACATCAGCCTGATCTACATTGGGCAGCGGTTGGTCATCCCGTGAGTGATCAACATGATCCAGCAGGGCACGATGATCTTCACGAGCAGACCCTGAGCAGCGAGTTTGTGTACGATGGACGGGTAGTCAATCTGTACCTTGACACAGTGCGCCTACCCAATGGAAAGACCGCCCGCCGGGAGTTGATCCGGCATCCGGGGGCGGTGGCCATCGTGCCCGTTGATGCTGAGGGCAGTGTGATTCTGGTGCGGCAGTTTCGTTATGCGGCCGGGCGAGTCCTGTGGGAAGTGCCCGCAGGTACCCTTGAACCTGACGAAGACCCCAATGTGTGTGCCCACCGGGAACTGCAAGAAGAGATCGGCCATAAAGCGGGTAAACTCGAACGGTTGGGGGGAATCTTCGTGGCTCCCGGTTATACCAGCGAGTTCATTCATCTGTATTTGGCCACCGATTTGAGCGAATCGCGGCTTGAAGGGGATTCGGATGAGTTCATTCAGGTCGAGCGCTTTTCGTGGCGCGAAGTCCTGCGTAAAATCCGATCAGGTGAGATCGAGGATGGCAAAAGCATCAGCAGTTTGTTTCTAGCCCGTGATTACCTGACGCGGGATCGGGACTAAAGTCCCACGACGGATAAGTGCTGTCCCTACGAAATTCCGTTCTTCGTAGGGACAGGGCTTGCCCTGTCTGCCGGTTCTACGAAGTCTCCCTGCTTTCGTAGGGGGTTGCCCCCTTCCCTTCAATACCTACCCCGCTTCCGCTGCAAGCCTCACTGCCCCAAACGGGCCAGCGCACGTCCTGCCAATGCCTGAAAAGGCGACTCCCCGGCATCATACACCTTACGATAGGAGTCAATGGCGCCATCCACGTCACCTTGGGTTTCAAGCAGCACCCCAAAATAGTATCGAGCGCGTAAACTGGAGGGATTCAAACCTAAAGCGCGCCCCAACGTGGTACGCGCCTCTTCCGTGCGCTGCGCTGCCAGAAGGGCCCATCCATAGCAGGCCTGCACCTCGGCATTATCGGGCAGACGGGCGGCGATCTTCTCTAAGGCATTTAACCCGTTCCCAGTGAGGTCATAGTTATCATCGGCGTAAAAGGTCGCAAGCAGGGCGAGGAAGGACGAATCCTCCGGGGCGAGTTTTGCAGCAGCGTCAAGCCAAAATGACGCCTCCGCAGCCATACCCTTCGCCCGATAAACCAAGCCGATTTCCGCCGCAATAGAGGGATTCTCCGGGGCGAGGCTGCGGGCAAAATTGAGGACATTTAGGGCCTGATCCAAATTCCCCACAAGGCGGTAATAGATACCTGCCCCCAAATTCACCATTGGATCATCGGCGTTTAACAGGAGGGCCCGTTCCACCAAGGCGGACCCATCTTGCCCTCGACGCAGGCGCACCACCCCCAAAAAAGCGGTTGCAGCCGGGTAGCCACCCTCTTTGGCTGCAATCGATAAAGCATATTCTGCATAGGGGAGGGAATCAAAGGAGTCAATGCTGAATCCCACGATCATCAACCCTATACGATAGGCACGCACCGGGACAGGCTCATCAGGGTAAGCCGCAAAGAGTTGATTCAGCGCACTCACCGCCGGTTGAAACCGCAGTTCGGCTGCGGCACGGGCGAGGGCCGCCAGTGACCCTGCCTGATCAGACGGGGCAAGCATCAACCCCCAGCCAAAAGCGGCCTCATAATCGCGAGGATCGACCCGGTTGATCCATTCAAGGTAGGTCTGGGCAGTTTTCCAGTCCAAACTATGGAGGGACTCCGCCAACAGCAGATGAAGTGCCGGTAGATCTCTGGCTTCGAGACGTCCCGCCCCAGCTAAAGAGGCCCGATAATAAAAGGCCCCTGCGTCTTTATCACCTTGCCGGACAAAGGTTCGGGCCGTGCGATGGTAATCATCTGCTGTCCAACCCTTGGCGGCCAACAGCGAAGCATATTGGGCGCTCAGGTCAAGGCGATTGAGGCGAAGGGAGAGTTCATATAACTGGACTAACAGATCGGGATCACCGGGACGGTAGGGCAGCGCTTGGTGAAGGGCGATCAGCGCTTCCCCCGTTTGCCCTTGGGCCAAAAGCAATTGAGCGTGAGCAAGCGCTTCTGCCCCTCGATCACGATGCGGTTCGCCCATCAGAAGTACGAGGCAAACAAGGAGGGCAGTTAGCCCTGCCAAAAGACGCCTCATAGATGCGGTTAACTTTCGGGTTCAATGAGGGTCTTGTTACCAGTGCGCCGATTTTCCATCACGGTCAAAACCACCTCCGTGATCCGGTCTGGTAGAAAGGGTTTCACCAAATAGGCATCGATCCCACGCAGCCTCCCCGCGAGCCGATTCTTTTGATCCCCGTAGGCTGTGAGGACGATCACTGCGGGTGGTTTTTCATCGGGGGGGATTTCTTTGATCGCATCCAAGACTTCCCACCCGCTCATGTCGGGCAGGTTGATATCGAGCATGATCAAATCCGCCCCAACCTGTCGGTATTTTTGGAGTGCTCCTTTTCCGCTTGGTTCCACAATGGCGTGCATCTTAAGGCGCTTGAGAGTAATGCTCAGGATTTCGCCCTGATCTTCGGAATCTTCGATAATTAAAGCGATCAGTGGGCGGGCAGGTCTCGTCTCCGCGGTGTTCGGATTGGGATCGTTTTGATCAGGGCCACTCATAAAATTCGCAACTTTTTAGATGATAGTAATCGCGCTTACCGACATTATAGCGGCGATCCATCGGGTGCACAATTCGTCTCAACTCCTTAAGCGCGTCATGGGATGCGGCATCTTCTGTCAGGGCTGCTCCCGGTGTGAAAGTTTAACCCCCATGAACTTTGATCCTTGATGCGTGAAAATCAGAACTTCAGGGCCCTGATTGACGGGTATCAGTCCGGTACATTAGGCTTATCAAGTCCCATGAGCAGGGGACTTCAACATCATGATTGATCAGCAGCCTCCAATGCTGATAGGCTTTACGCGGTTAACGATTTACGACCAATGAGGAGAAGGTCTCATGACCAATCAGTCTTATGGGCGCCGGTTGATGGGCGCTTTGGTGGTGTTGGTTCTGCTCAGCACCACGATTGCAGGTAGTGTTTCGGCACAGGCACAGAAACTCATCGTCTATTCAGGGCGCAGTGAGAGTCTGGTAGCCCCCTTGTTGGAGCAGTTCAGCAAAGATACAGGGATCGAAGTGGAAGTCCGTTATGCGGGCACTACCGAACTGGCGGCAACCCTTCTTGAGGAAGGGGATAACAGCCCGGCAGATGTCTTTTTTGCCCAAGACGCGGGTGCATTGGGCGCGCTAGGGGCGGAAGATCGTCTGCTGAAGCTGCCTGAGTCCATACTTTCACGGGTGGATCCCAAGTTCCAATCAGCAGATGGCTTGTGGGTAGGGGTTTCCGGACGGGCACGTGTTCTGGTCTATCACACCCGGACCTTAAAGCCCGAAGACCTACCCGCTTCGATCTTGGACCTGACAGATCCCAAATGGAAAGGGAAGATCGGCTGGGCTCCATCCAATGCCTCATTCCAGTCTCAGGTGACAGCCATGCGGGTGGCGTTGGGCGAAGAAGCAACTACTGCTTGGCTCAAGGGCATTCTGGCCAACGAACCTAAGGTCTACGAAGGCAATACCGCTGTGGTCAAGGATGTGGCCGCAGGGGTAATCGAAGTCGGGTTGGTCAACCATTACTATATCTGGCAGCTCCATGCCCAAGAACCAGAAGCGTCTGTGGATGTGTATTTCTTTCCCAAGGGCGATATTGGTTCGCTGGTAAATGTGGCCGGAGCCGCAATCCTGAAATCTAGCAAGAATGTTGAAGCTGCGGAAAAACTGGTTGCCTACCTGCTTTCTGAGGCAGGGCAAACTTACTTCCGCGAGAAAACCTATGAATATCCGCTGGTGGAAGGGATTGAGGCCGTGGAGGGTCTGACGCCGCTCAAAGAACTAGAGACTCCAGATTTTGATCTGAGCGATCTGTCCGACCTCGAAGGCACCCTAGAACTCCTGCGCGAGACCGGAGTTCTGCCCTGAGACTGAATCTCACCCCGGTTAGTTAAATTGTGAGGACAAGGGGGAGAAGACTGTTCCAAAGGGCTGTCTCGTTGGGCAGTTTTCTCTCCTCTCCAACTCGCATTTAACACTCAGAAAAGGGGCGTTGGGGTAGGGGTATCATCTGCACCTTCCAATTTTCAACGAATCATTTACACTATTTTGGTGGCAAAGGTATTCAATGGAACTCACCCGGCTCAACATCCTCACCCCAATTCAGGCACGACTGCGTGCACGGGCCCTCGCTCAAGCGCAGTCCCGTCTTGAGTCTCGCGTGCTGCCCACCGCGTGTGAGGTGTGTGCCGCTCGTGGTGAATCCTGCCATGCTGCCCCTAAAATCAGCCTAAGTCGCACCCAGATCGGGCTGCGACTGTTCACCGTGTTAATGGTGGGCGCGGTGCTGCTCCCCGTAATCTACCTCATCATCCGGGCAGTTCAGGCAGGTGAAGCCGGGATCAAGTATCTCTTTAGTGGGCGCACTTTTACAGTGATCGGCAATTCGTTGATGCTCACCCTTGCGGTCACCTTATCTTCAGTGCTGATCGGGACTCTCTTTGGTTGGTTAACCAGCCGCACCGATCTTCCCCTGCGCCGTCTGTGGTTGATCAGCGGGCTGCTGCCCCTTGTTATCCCCTCCTACATCGGGGCGATGACTTTCACCGCTGCTTTTGGCACTAAGGGGTACCTTCAGGCAATGCTGGCACCGCTGGGGGTGGCGGCGCTGCCCTCGATCTATGGATTCTTTGGGGCGTGGCTTGTGATCACCCTATTCACCTACCCGTATGTGGTTATACCGGTGCGGACAGCACTGCTGAATGCAGACCCAGCGCTTGAGGAATCGGCCCGGAGTATGGGACTCAATGCGTGGGCAGTATTTCGTCGGGTGACTTTACCCCAGCTTCGCCCCGCGTTAGGGATCGGGATTGTGCTTTCAGCACTTTACACTTTGAGCGACTTTGGGGCCGTCGCAATCATGCAGTTTGATGCCTTCACCCGGGTAATTTTTGTCCAATACACCAGTTCTTTTAATCGAGGGCTGGCAGCAGTGCTTTCGCTGGTGCTGGTGGTCATCGCATTGGGTCTGATTGTGCTTGAACGGCGTTTGTCGTGCCACAGCCGCAACTATCGGATTGGGGTAGGGGCATCTCGTAAGCCCCGCCCAATACGTTTAGGGCGGTGGCGGTTCCCGGCACTTCTGTTCTGCACCTCTCTGGTGATGCTAGGGGTGGGCACGCCCCTGTTGGTGCTGCTGGCATGGCTTCATCAGGGTGTTCAACGTCAGATTGAAATGCCCGCGCTGGGTGTACCCCTTCAAAACACCCTTGCAGCCAGCGTGTTGGCGGCTTTGACGGTAGGAGCGGCAGCAATCCCACTAGCCATTCTGGGGGCACGGGCACGGGGACGTGTCGCACGGTGGTTGGTGCAGTTGACCTTTTTAGGCAACGGGCTGCCCGGTTTAGTGATCGCACTCTCGCTGGTCTTTTTTGCGGCCAATGCTCTACCCGGTTTGTATCAGACTCTGCCCATTCTGGTTTTTGGTTATGTGGTGCGATTCTTGCCGCTAAGTGTAGGCGCTACCCGAAGCGCGCTCACCCAGATCAACCCCCGGTTGGAAGAAGCGGGGCGCAGCCTTGGGTTTAGTTCATGGCGGGTGGCCTTGCGGGTGACTGTGCCTCTGGTACGCACGGGAGCATTGGGCGGAATGGCGCTGGTTTTTCTCAACACCATGAAGGAACTGCCCACCACCCTGCTGCTCTCCCCAATAGGGTTCCGCAGCCTGACCGGGCAGCTTTGGTCAGCCCAAAATGACGCTATGTGGACTCAAGCCGCTGCCCCTGCACTGGTAATCATCGTCGTCTCCGCCCTTTCCCTTGGGCTGATCCTACGTCGTGACAATCATCTACGGG
>JACSRJ010000293.1 GCA_014879835.1 Anaerolinea sp. | reverse complement strand
GCCCCCTCAAGAACCTTATCCCCCCCTTCTCCAAGCTGGAGACGGGCACCGCGAAGCGGTCGCACAGGGAGGATGAGGTTAATCATCGCAGGGTGAGTTTTCAAATGGCTTCTCAACCCCTCGTGGCATCTGAGATTGCCCACCTAGACCGCCTCCACGCCAAGACATGCTCTTCACGAAATTTTCACAGGCGAAATCATGTAATTATGCTACTATACATAAGCTGAAGATCGCCGAGTGTTAAAAGGGAAAAACGCATTGGACTTCACCCCATACTCCCTACCACTGATGCTCGCTGCTGGCGTTTCTTTGTGGCTTGCCGGGATAGTCTGGAGACGGCGGCCGGGGCCGGGCGTTTACCCTTTTGTGATCTTGATGCTGGCGGTTGTATGGTGGTCTGTGTTTTATGCGCTCGAACTGAGCGCCTCCAGCGCCTCCGCAAAACTCCTGCTGGCGGGGCTTCAGTATGTGGGCATTACCATTGTGCCCCCGGCATGGTTGTTATTTGTGCTCCAATATACGGGCAATGAGCGCACTGCCTTCCTCAAATACTGGCGTTTGCTGCTCATCGAACCGATCCTCATCACGGTGTTGGCAGCTACCAATCCCCTTCACACCCTTTTTTATTCTGGTTATACCCTTTTGCCTCAGGGGACATTCACCTTGTTAAAAGTCAAAGGGGGAACCTTTTATTGGGTGAATCCGGTCTATGCGTATGTGCTTCTGTTTGTGGCAACGGTGATCCTTGTCCGGGCGATGATCCGATCCCCTCAGATTTACCGGGATCAGGCTTTTGCCCTTCTTATTGCAGTACTGGCCCCGTGGATCGCCAACTTCATGTATCTCTCCGGGGTTTCGCCTTTTCCGGGGCTTGATCTGACACCCTTTGCTTTCACCATCACAGGTCTGGCCACTGGATGGGGGTTGATCCGCTTCCGCCTGCTTGATATTGTGCCTGTTGCCCGCGATAAGATCGTGGAGACCATGAGTGACGCGGTTTTTGTCCTTGATGCCCAGAGTCGGATCGTGGACATCAACCCCGCGGCCCTCAACTTACTCAAGGCTGATGCGGGCAAGGTGATAGGGACTTTGGCGCAGGAAACCTTTGCCCCCTATGCTTCGCTGATCGAGCCATTAAAGGGCATGACTGAGGGCCGAACTGAGGTCACAGTGCCGGGCACCCCTAAACGTTATTACGAGGTGCTGGTCTCACCGCTGCGTAATGCGGACGGACGGCTGAGCGGACGGACGTTTGTGCTGCACGAGATCACCAGTCTCAAGGAGATCAACCTTGCCCTGAGCGAAGCCCGCGACCAAGCGCAAGAGAGCAGTCGCCTCAAGTCTGAATTTTTATCCACCATGTCACATGAACTGCGCACCCCCTTAAATGCCATCATCGGTTTTTTGGGGATCGTCCAGCAGCAGGCAAATCTGGACGAGAAAAACGCCCATCGGATCAACCGGGCGCGCTCCAATTCAGAGCGGCTTTTGCAGCTTATCAATAACATCCTCGACATTGGTCGGATCGAGTCCCAACGCATCGAAGTGATCAGCACCCCCATTGTGATCCGCCCCTTCATCCACAAAATCTGTGCTCAGGTGGAGCCGCTGGCGGAGGAGAAAAAACTAAGGTTTCAAAGCGAGATCAGTCCGCAAGTTCCTGAAACGATCATGGGTGATGAGGATTTACTGACCAAGATCATCACCAATTTGCTGGGCAACGCCTTTAAGTTCACCGATAAAGGCAGTGTCCGTCTGAACATCCAGCGCGATCAGGACTTCTGGACAATCACCGTTCAGGATACCGGTATCGGGATCGCCCCTCATATGCGGGAACTGATTTTTGAGCGTTTTCGACAAGTAGATGCATCCGCTGCCCGTCGTTATGGGGGCAGCGGTTTAGGATTGTCCATTGTGTCCAGTTTGTGTCAGGAAATGGGCGGCACAATCAGCGTTGATGGCGAACTTAACGAGGGGTCAACCTTCACGGTGCGTCTGCCCCTCAGAGTCCCGGAAAACACTTCGTTAACAGCCGAAGATCGCAGCCGTTCCTCTGAAAGGGTTGTCCATGTGGGAGACTAATTCAATCATGCGGGTGAATGACGTTCATCAAATTCTGGTGGGGAAAACTGTTCTGGTAGTGGAAGATGATCCAGACAGCCTTGAGATCGCGGTCACCTTACTCGAGTTTCACCAGATGCACATCCTTACCGCAACCAATGGTAAACTCGCCCTTGAGGCCATTGCCCAGACCACGCCAGACTTTATCATTTCCGATCTTTCCATGCCCGAAATGTCTGGCTGGGACTTGATCAATCAACTCAAAGCAGATCGACGCACCATGGATATCCCCGTGATCGCCCTCACCGCCCACGCCATGAATGGGGATCGCCAGAAGGCTATTGCTGCCGGGTTTCACAACTATCTGATCAAACCTCTAAACCCAGAAAGTTTTATTGCCGATCTGGTGAGTGTGATTTCCGATGTGCTGGTCTGATCGGCGCACCGCTGATTTCCACTTTTTCATTACCATCAGACGGGTATTGCCAGCAGGCAACGGATACATGGAGTAACTACATTGATCGCCTCACCTTCAGTTTTAATCGTTGAGGATGAAGCGGATGGGCGCGAAATCCTGAACGACTGGCTCACCACATGGGGTATCGCCCCACAAAGCGCCGAAAATGCAGAGCGGGCTTTGGCCCTGCTGACCCATCAACACTATCATGCCGCGATCATCGATCTAGCCCTTCCGGGCATGGATGGGTTTCGCCTCCTCGACCAGATTCGTCATCAAAGCCAAGTGCCCTGCATTGCCATCACTGCCTTTGGCACCAACACGGTGCGTCATCAAGCGCTGGTGGCAGGTTTTAATGCTTATCTAGACAAACCGATCAATGAGGTGGAACTGCGCCAAACGCTTGAGCGGATTTTGGGGTAGGCTGCTTCATACGAGCGACGGCTTACGCTCACCATACAGGACCTACACATTTTGTAACATTTGCCAAAGGATCGAGGCGGTGCGCCGCCTTTGGTTAGGCTTCCTCCTTGATGTGTGAGAACTTCATAAAAGAGGAAGCTCGATGATTGCAAAGCATATTCAGGCAAACGATGATCACTTACAGGAGACACAGAAGGTTTTTATGCGCCATGCCGACACAACCGTTGCGCTCACGGTTCAAGTGGAAGGGCTGCTTGATCAGCTTCAGGGTGGGGCATGGCGGGGTGTGGGTGCGGAGGCATTCTACGCGGAAATGGGCGATCTGATCCTACCCACAATGCGCAAGTTGGAAGACACGCTCCAGTTTGCCGGGGAAGATTACTGCACTTTGGTTTAAGCCCTCAAGAACTTAAACCGTCTTTACAGACTGATAGCCTCTATCTTGCAGCAATCTGCGGTAGAGGCTATTTTTATGGAAGGTCTAGGGTGGAGCGTATCAGTGTTCACGAGGCGGCAGGTGGAGACTTTTGTTTTGATCGGTGTAGGTGGATTCATTGGGGCCAACGTGCGCTACTGGGTATCGATCTGGGCTGCTGCGCGGTTTGGAACCTCATTTCCGTGGGGAACGCTCATCATCAATGTGAGCGGTGGGGCGCTCTTGGGCTTGTTTAACGGTTGGGCGGGCAATCACCTGAGCCTCGATCCCCGCATTCGACTGCTGATCGCGGTGGGTTTCTTTGGGGCTTATACCACCTTCTCCACTTACGCCAATGAGACCGTGACCCTTCTACGTGCTGCTGACTGGGTGGGGGTCTGGTTAAATCTGTTGGGGTCGAATGTGTTGTGCATTCTGGGGGCTTTGATCGGGATCGTGATCGGGAGTCGGCTGTAACCTCAACGAAGCAGGAACGCGGAGGGGATAATCATGGCGGTGGCAAGCAGTGGTAAACGCCTCAGCATCTACGTGGGCGAAAGTGACACATGGCAGGGGCATCTGCTGTATATGCGTATCTTGGAAACCTTGCGCAAAGCGGGTTTGGCAGGGGCAACCGTCACGCGGGGGCTTGCGGGATTCGGTGCCCACAGCCGTATTCGGAGCAGCAATATTGAAGTCTTGTCCACGGACTTGCCCATCATCATCACCGTGATCGAAAGCCCTGAGAACATCCAAAAGGCGCTGTCCTTAGTCAGCCCGATGGTGCGTGAGGGGTTAATAACTCTCGAAGATGTGGCGATCATCAAATATACCCACCGCTACCTGAATCCCCTTCCTGCAGACCTGCCTATCAGCCAGATCATGACCCGTGAGGTGACCGCGGTCGCCCCGGACACGCCAGTGGTTCAGGTGATGGAGCTGTTATTAGGCAAGGGGTTTAAGGTGGTGCCCGTGCTTGATGGAGAGCGCCGAGTTGTAGGAATCATCACTGAGGGGGATCTGCTCAAAAAAGCGGGGATGCCGGTTCGTTTGTCCGTCAGCCAACGTTTGGGGCCGGAAGATTTACGCGAGATTCTGTCCGAGATCAGCCGGGAAAAAACCGCTGGAGCGATTATGACCTCACCGGTTGTGATTGCGCACGAAAATGAGGCGCTGGCACACGTGGTGCATCGACTGCTTGAACGAGGCTTAAAGCGGATGCCTGTGGTCAATGATCAGGGGCGAATTGTGGGCATGATCAGCCGATTGGACGTGCTGCGCGCAGTTGCCGGGAGTAACCAGCGACAGCCGGAGCAGTCACCTTTGCCTCATAGAGGGCAAACCATCGGGGATTGTATGGTCACCGTGGTGCCCACCGTCCATATTCATGAGGATCTTGCGGATGTTTTGGAGAAAATGCTTGGGGCTGCTCTTAAACGGGTGGTGGTGGTAGATGAACAGGAACGTCCTGCGGGGGTGATTACAGAGGGTGATCTGGTAGCGCGGGTCAGCCCAGCGGAACGCCCACGCATCTTGCAAATGCTAGGGTCTCGTATTGTGAGGACTGCACGAGGACAGATCACCGCCCGTGAGCTGATGTCCGAGAAGGCGCTTTCTGCACCGCCTCACATGACGGTCACTGAGGCGATCTCACTGCTGCTGCGGGAGGGGCGGAAACAAATAATTGTGGTTGATGATCAGGGGCGCATTGTGGGCATGGTAGATCGGCAGATGCTCATGGCAGCCTGTATGGGGGGGTGAGGGGAGTTGTAGCTACGGATTCACAGGAAGCGCAGGTACGCCAACAAGAGTTGTGTTATCATTGGCATCTTTCACCACGACGGCACCTGCTCCGATTTGCACATTATTTCCAATACGTGCAGGTCCCAAAATGACAGCATTGGCACCAAGGGAAACCTTATTTCCCAGAACCAAATCGCCCACCTTCATTCCACTACGCCCACCAATACAGTTCCCGCCTGTGAGGGTGAGATGTTCACCAATCATCGCTTGACCCGAAACCACAATTCCTAATCCCGGGTGGAGTATTTTTAGCCCCTTTCCAATGTCAGCTCGATAGTGAATCTCGCACCTTCCTAGCCATGGACGAAGGAAGAGACTCAAGGGTGACAAAAAGATTCGAATCAGTGCCCATATTCTCCCACCCAAGAGTAGGTAGAAAAACCGATCAAGTCGATAAGCACAAACTGCAATCACAGGTGATGAGAACCAACAACCAAACCAACGCCACCAATGAACGTTAACATGGAGTCTGACTTCGTAAAACAAGTATGCTAACTGCTGGAAGGGCTTGCGATTAAACATGAAACTCCCTTAACATGATGTTAGAGAAATTGCCTTGGAGTGCTCTCAAGTCGGTGGTGATTGATGAAGTGCAGCATGCAGTTGGGGTAATAACAGAGGGTGATCTGGTAGTGCGGGTCAGTCCAGCGGAACGCCCACGCATCTTGCAAATGCTAGGGTCTCGTATCGCGGGGACTGCACGAGGACAGATCACTGCCCGTGACCTGATGTCCGAGAAGGCGCTTTCCGCACCGCCTCACATGACGATCACTGAGGCGATCTCACTGCTGCTGCGGGAGGGGCGGAAACAACTGGTGGTGATTGATGATCAGGGGCATATTGTGGGCATAGTAGATCGGCAGATGCTCATGGCAGCCTGTATGGGGGGGTAAGGGGAGGGTTACTGTCGCTTATACCACTTCTCCACCACATCGATCAATCGTTTCGCAGCGTGCCCATCCCACAATGCCGGGCGCTGAAAAGGGCGTTCGTTCGCGCTGAACACGGCTTCCGCAATCTGAACTGGATTTGCCTCCACCAGCCTATTGGTGCCCTGTGTCACGGTGATGGGGCGCTCGGTGTTATGCCGCACGGTCACACACCGAACACCAAGCGCCGTTGTCTCTTCCTGAATCCCCCCAGAATCGGTGATCACGACCGCCGCTTTTGCCATTAACCCTAAGAACTCTAAATACCCTAACGGCTCCACAAGTTTAGTATTCTGTACCGCTTTCCACAGATCGCCGTGTTGGTGGAGGGTGCGGGGGTGAATGGGGAACAATAGAGGTAGACGTTCTCCAACCCGGTCAAGGGCTGCTGCAAGCACTCTGACCTGATCCTCCGAATCCACATTGGAAGGGCGATGGAAAGTGACAAGCCCGTATTTACCCGGCTCCAAAGCGTAGTTTTGCCAAGGCTGCAAGGTCAAGGCTTGCTCAAGGAAACGGAACAGGGAATCGATCATGGTATTCCCTACAAAATGAACTTTCTCTTGCGTGATGCCTTCTCGCTGGAGATTCTCAAGTCCGCTGGCTTCAGTCACAAAAAGCAGGTCACTCAAATGATCGGTCAGGATGCGGTTGATCTCCTCCGGCATCGCCCGATCAAAGGAGCGTAAACCCGACTCCACATGGGCTACCGGGATCATCAGTTTGGCGGCTGTCAAGGCGCAGGCGAGGGTTGAATTGACATCGCCCCCCACCATCACAAGGCGCGGCTTGTACTGGGTGCAAATCGGCTCAAAGGACATCATGATTCGTGCAGTCTGATCGGCTTGACTTCCAGAACCGATATTGAGGTTGATGTCAGGGCGGGGCATTTGGAGTTGATCAAAAAAGATCGCAGACATTTTTTCATCGTAGTGCTGCCCGGTATGAACCAGCAGATGCGGCAGTCTTCGGCGAAGGATTTCGCTGACCACCGGAGCCATCTTCACAAAATTGGGGCGTGCCCCTACAACGGTGAGGATCATTGGGAGGATTCGATCAGCTCGGTTGACGCGGCGGCATTGGGTGTTGTGCCCTTATCGTTCCATCGTCCCGCAAACTTGAGTAGCCCAGCTAAGAATCCCGAGCCATAACTCAAGTGCAGGATAATGAAGATTGCCGGCAGGCGTCGTAAATGAGACCAGCCATGTTGAGATGCCAAACGAAAGGAAACTAGGATATTGAGCAGCACATATAGGAGGAGAATTCCGCCCCAGATGATGAGCAGCGGTGAAATGATTGTTCCCACAACAGCCCCGCCAAAGACGCCCGTCACGAACAGGGGAGGCACAAACTGGCGCATCCGCATCTGCCGAGGGTGCTTTTGCATCACCCGAACCTTGTACAGCCCATATTGAAAGTACTGCTTCCACAAAGACCGGAAACTACTGCGACTGTAGTACTTTGAGCGAATATCGGGCGCGAGGAGTATCTTTGCACCAAGAGAACGTAGTCGGTAGTTGTATTCGTCATCTTGGTTTCGTACCAGTTCCTCATCGTAGGCCCCGGCTCTGTTGATGATGGCATGGGTATAGGCAGGGAATGCCACTGTGTCTGCGAGCATGGTCTTGTCTTTGACAGTACGGAAGGCAGAATCACCAACCCCAAACTTAGAACTCATGGCGAGGGCAATGGATTCACTTAAAGGGGTGCTGCCAATGGTCTCAATAGGCCCACCTACCCCATCAACCCCATCATGAACGAGATGCTCAACGCAACGACGCACATAATCGGGGGCAATTTCGCAGTGCCCATCAACGCGAACGATGATCTCGCCTCTGGCCTTGCGCAGGGCAAGATTCATACCCTTGGGCACAATTTGACCGGGGTTATCAATAATCTCTATGGGGATGGCGGCGTGTTTGGCAGCAAGTTCGGAGACGATGCCTCGGGTATTGTCGGTAGACATGCCGTCTACCACAAACACCTCCATCAAGTGCTGGGGGTAGTCTTGTGTCAGAACCGCAGCGAGGCTTCGGGCAATAAAATCCGCCTCGTTGCGAACAGGCATGATCACGGAGACAGAGGGGAGAGTCAGCGAACCAGAGATTTGGTCATCCGTCCTTTCCATTCACCCTGCTCAAGAACGCGCTCCCACCCCAACCGTTCATAAAATGCTACGGCGTTATGGTTCGTGGGATGTACGGTCAAGTCCATGAATTGAAACCCTTGCTGAATGGCAATTTGTTCGCAGTATTCCATAATTGCCCTACCCGCGCCTGTCTTTTGCCGCTGAGGATCCACTGCGATGGCAAGGATTCCAAAGGAGTTTCGTTTGGGCTGTGATACCTCTTTTTTGACCGCAGTTGTGCTTCTTGACTTTTTGCGCAGCCTTCGGAAGATATTAAAGACAAGGCTTAGGCGTTCTCGGAAGATTTCATTGCCCAGCAGCCAAGGCCGCATGAGGACAGTACGGATCAAGAAACCGCGGTTCTGCTGAAGGAACCCGCTGAGCGCGCCTCGAAACTTACCCCCAAAACAGAATCCTACGAGGTTATTCTGATCGTCAAATGCTCCCACATTGACTGCATCATGAGGCCCGGTCAGCAACCATAGATAGTAACGGCGCACTGCCTCAGCGCCCAGTTTGGTTAGGGCACTGTCGGGGAAGGCCGCACGATGAATCTGAACTACAAAAGGAAGGACAGAGGTAGTTAGGCTTAAAACCTTCAAGATTCTGTAATTCCTCGTGCTTGTCTCTTTTCCTCGTCGGTTAGGGCACAGACAACAGCCTTAAACTTGCCGTTAGCGGTTCGTTCTATGTGATCGACCAGTTCAATCTGTACATTCATTTGTGGTGTAAGGCGTTGTTGAATACGGTTGATAATGTCTTGACGATCATGTCCATCGAAACCATTTTTGGGCACAACAAGCACCCGAATTAAATCGATTTTCTCTTGTATTATTTGCCCCTCTCGAACATGGGGTTGATTCACAAAAATCCCGTGAAACCGCACCATCCTTCGCCCATCAGGTGCGTAGACCGTATCTTCAAGACGCCCCACAATCTCACTCAAAACAGGCAGGTTACGTCCGCAAGGGCATGGTTGATCATCCATGATGGCAAGATCACCTACCCGGTAGCGGACAAACGGTTGGGATGGGCGGATGAATCCAGTTGCTAGGACTTCGCCCATAGTGCCGGGTTTGACAGGGCGCATTTGTTCATCCACAATCTCAATGATCCCCGCGTCGGGATTAATGTGTTTTCTGCCGTGCTCGCATTCACAAACGTAAAATACGTCTTCAACAGTCCCATATTCTTCGTACACTTTGGTAGAAAAGGCGTGTTCAATGACCTCGCGCATTTCAGGAGTAACCTTCTCGCTTGTGGTAATAACAGCTCGAATAGGTGGGGCTTTCAATCTCTGATCAAGAATCATCGAAGCCAGTTGGTAGAAAGAATTGCTGTAGCCTGTCATCCACTGAATGCCATGATCCTTCAGTGCCTGAACATAAAAACTGGCAGTTTCCGGGCGAAGGTGGAAAGCAGAAAAATAAACCTGCTTTTCGGCCATATTAAAACGGTAAAAGGGACCTTTGCTCTCCGGATCAGGTTCCACCATACGACCACTGAAAGTGGCACGAGGTATCTTAAAACTCACATTTGCCCACCCACAGGAGCGCGTTTCCCGCATTGCAAGGGAACGCTGCATCTCAGATGGCAACCAATATGTTTTTACCGGTGTACCAGTCGAACCACTCGTATGAAAAATAAGGTGTTTGGGCTGAGGTTTTCCTCCTAACAACAAACCCAATGGATTATCACGGGCAACTTGTTTCTCCAAAACAGGTAGGGAGGGCAAATCGGGTAAGGTGAATCTCCCCAATTGAGATAAAGTCACCCCTGACCAAGTCTGTTGATAATGAGGCGCATGTTCAAAGGCGGATGTCAGAACACTTTGTAGTTGCGCGGTGATATAGCGTTCCCAAATGTCTAGGTCGAACCGTTCGCGCTTACGGAATCCTTCGCACTCAGGCTCAAAATTACCGCCAAATCGGAGTCGCTTCCAATACAGACCATAGGCGGAAACCATGAGGTTCTGAATGGGCACGGGGGCAAGTTGGTAAACCCTGTCTTTGATCCCTGTCATTGGTTTTCACTCGTCACCGAAAGCAATAAATCCTCCCACTGAGGCAAAACTATCGCCCAATCATATTTCTCAACGGTTGTTCGTGCATTTTGTGATAACTTTTTTGCCAGTTCAGGTTCCGTCAAAAGGCGGCGCACTGCATCTGCCATCGCGTGTGCATCATTGGGTGGCACAAGCAAAGCATCATATTCATGGGTGAACAAATAGGGGATACCACCCACATTGGTTGTAACCACACATAATCCACATGCCATCGCCTCTATTACACTCACCGGGGTATTGTCAAAGTTGGTGGTGTTGAGAAAAATATCCCCTTTTTGTAACCAGTTAGGGACTTCTGATTTCTTTACACCGCCCGAAAAGGTAACTTGAGTAGTAAGCCCTAATTTTGAGACTTCCGCCTGACATTGTTCAAATGACCCGTCTCCTTTGTTGGGACCGACCATCGTAAGGTGAATTTCAGGGAATGTCCCCTTTAACATACCCACCACCTGAATGGCAAGCGACGGGTTATAGATTGTGTGGAAGGCGCGCAACCAAACCAGTTGAGGCTGTAATGTCCCTCGATATCGATATGGATAATTGGCAAGCTCAATGGGGTTAGGGAGCAAAATGGGGTTGGCGCAGTAAGGTTGCATCTGCTCATAAAGATATGCTGATGGGGCAGTAATCGCTGTAGCGGACTGCATCAGCCGCCGAACTCGTCTCGGATACCTTGCCGCAAAAATAGGTAGATTACCACCATGCAGCGTCAAAACATAAGGTTTGTGCACTGCTCGAAGCACCCAAGAGACTACCTCTGCCCATAAGAATGCCGCACCGCTGTAAACGTCCACTTGAGCAACCCGGTAGTATTGGCGTTGGCTAACGGCTGTTTTGATCATGTCAATTAGTCGCATGATTCGGTTCTGGCGAGAGGATGCTGTTATCACATTCCACCCAGTGGATTCAAGCCGTGGAGCAAGCTCCTCACACACCCCTCGACTACCGCCTGCTCCGGAGAGAAAGTTACCAATGATGAGTACGCTCTTTGCGGGAGCTTGTTTCATGTTATGAGCAGTTCATTATCATCGACAAGCGTAGCAAATGTCAGTCCAATACAGAACGAGGGCGCAACGATGCGGGTAGCAGCATGGATAAACTGGATCAGTGCCCACAAACACAAGCCCAGTTTTGCTGAGTGGGCT
>JACSRJ010000272.1 GCA_014879835.1 Anaerolinea sp. | reverse complement strand
GGCCTTGCGGGTCACCGACCAGTCGGCCACGGCCATGGACACCCAAAGCGGCAGGGCGGGGCCTTGTACAGTCATACCTCCGGTGTAATTGGGGACAGTGTAGCCGTATCCGGGTGCTACTGTGGAGTCCCCACTGGGCACAGGGGCCGGTGATGGCGGCGGAGTCACCTGCTGCTGGCGTGATCCTTCTAACCAGAAGGGGGTGGCCCCAGTATTGCCCGCATCTGGGGTCGTGGTGGGTGCCGGTTGAGGCGCGTTGTTCCGGGCTTCTTCCTCCAGCCGATCCAAAAAGCTGCGTTTGGGCTGCGCGGGTGGTTCAGGGGCTGCTTGTGGTGGCTGAGCAGGCCTCGCTGAAGCCTTCAATTTGTCCAAGAACCCGCCAGTCGGACCTGCATCAGGCAGATCGGGTGGCGGGGTGGCCGGGGTGGTCGACCGTCCCGCTTTTTCATCAGGTAGATCCGGCGGCGGTGGGGGAGGCACATTTGCTGAAGGGGCCGCCCCACTGGATGTTGGCAGTGCGGTGGGCGGTTGGGACATGCCCGGTGAACGCATCTGGATGGTGCCCCCACTGGGCAGATCCGGCGGTGGGGGCGGGGGCACATTGACGGAAGGGCCCGCCGTGCGTTGGGGCACGTGCAGCATGGGCGATCCCATCCCTCCAACCTGAGGTGCCACCGGGACGGATTGATAGGCGGGGGCTTGGCCGCTCATTGCCTGAGGTACCCCCATCTGACCGGTATCTAAGCCCATGTTGCGGCGCTGATCGGCCATAAGCGTCCGCACCTGCTGGCGGGTGAGCGGACCTCGAAGATAACTCATGGCCCATCGGCTGTGAAGCAGCACCGGCCCAGATTCGTCATGCACGTTATGAAGCAAAAAGACTCGCGGCGCAAGGTTGGAGATGAGTTTATCCATCTCTTGAAGGTTCAGTTTGCTGTCCGCTGTGGCTACGGACTCCAGCCCGCCGAGGACGCGCTTTTTGTCGTTTTCGGTCTGAAGTTTGCCGATGAACCATGAGCCAGCGTTGGACAAGCCTTTGTAGTCTAGATCGCCGGGGTTCTGAGTAGCCAAGACCGCCCCGATCCCAAAAGCGCGGGCCTGTTTGAGGATGCGCAGCATCGGGTCTTTGGTGGGAGGATTGCGGGGTGCGGGCGGAAAGTGCCCAAAGACCTCATCAAAGTAAATGATCGCCCGCAAGCTGGTGGTACCACTGAGGGTACGCATCCACGCGAGGACGTTTTCCAGCAGCAGGGTGATGATGAAGGTACGTTCAGCATCGTTCAGATGGGCCAGATAAAAGATCGAGACCCGGGCTTTACCTTTGTCGGTGTAAAGCATCCGGCGCATGTCCAATGGCTCACCGTTGATCCACGTCTGGAAGGAAGGTGCAGCCACGATATTATTCAGTTCTTGGGCCAGTTTGAAGCGATCCTTCTCTTTAAAGAAGGTATTGACGTCAAAGACCCCCAAACGTGCAAAAGGCGGGTTCTGCACCTGCATGATGATGTCTTCGAGAGTCAGATCGCGCCCATTCTTCCACGCCTCTTCAAAGATGTTGGAGATCAGGACGTGTTCTTTGTCTTTGACCGGGTTCACATTCTTGCCGATCAGCCCCAGAAGGGCCCGCACAATACCGTTGATCTGTTCCCGGTGAAACTCCTCATGCCCTACCCAGCCATCACGGGGGGCTTGCAGCGAGGCGAGGATGCTCACGGGCAGACCCGCGTCAGAGCCGGGGGTATAAATGCTGAACTGGGCCGCGTTTTTGAGTGCACCGACCCGCCCTCCGCCGATACTCCACCGGGCAAGCCCTTCTTTCCACTGCTGGGCCACATCCTGAGCGTATTCGGCCACATCCATCCGGGCGCGCTGAGCATCACTTTCGTTCACCCATGGGGCGAAGTCCTGAGGGCGAAGTTCAGGAAAGGTCAACAGCAGGTTGGTGATGTCCCCTTTGGGATCAATGATCAAGGCGGGGATGTTATCCAGCACTGCTTCTTCCAGAAGCGAGATGCACATGCCCGTTTTGCCGCTCCCGGTCATACCGACCACGACGGCATGGGTGGTCAAATCGCGGGAGTCGTAATAGACCACTTCATCCAATAGACGATTGCTGGCCTGATCATAACGTCTGCCCAGATAAAACGTCGTAGGAGCCTCAATAAATGGCATGGGAAAACCACCTTGTTTCATCGACCGTGAGTCTTACCCTATACACTATCACATTTAGAACATCTGCGCCAGAATAAGTCCTGATAAAGGCGCACATCTCACCTTGCCCAAAGCGCCTAGATGCGTCACAATCAGCGCTCAGGTCGGTCATTCATTGGAACCCTGCTTACGTCCTGCGTGAGCGCATAAGTGTTTGAGGTGTGATCATGTTAAAGCATATTTCCGCATCCGTGCGGCGCCTATTTTTTACCCTATGGGTGCTGGTGATGGTTGTACTGCCCACCATCCATGTCCTCGCTGAGGATGGCCCCGAAGCGCCCACTGAACCTGCCGGCCCTCAGGGCATCACGGTGATGATCCTGATGATTGGGATCGCCGCGATCTTGATGGTGGGGTTTTATTACATCGGTCAGAATCGCCCTTCGCAGCCTGAGAATCACGAAGAATAAGCCGTTCCAGCGACACGGTCACCGATTCAAACAGAAAGTTCAAACTGATCCTTGATGATCCACATACTATCGGGGCGAAGATTACGCCTGCGCCCGTTGTTGGGGGTGGGGTTGTGCGCTTGGATGATCCTCCTGATCGCTCACGGGAGTGTGTATGCCCAGCAGCCCACTACTGCCCCAGTAACCATCCAAGTGAACGGGGCAGCCGCCAGCGGCACTCGCGGACTGACCCTCCCGGCGGGTTACCCGATCACCTTACGTTTGCTCCGTGACGGTGTGCCGATTACTGAGACTGGCATTCTGAGCGCAGTCAATGCCGATGGCTCCTTCCAATTTGTGGATGTAGCCGCCATGACGGGCGATCTGCTGCTGGTCACGATGGAATTTGAGGGCGTTCCACAAGGCAGCGCCTTGGTCGCAGTGAGTGCTGACCAAACCAGTTACACCCTGCCCCTGACGGTCTATGGAGTCACCTCCGATCCTGCCGCGGTCACCTTGTCCAGCGCCCAATATGTGATCGATCTCAAAAAAGACTTTCTTCAGGTGTTGGCGACCCTGTATTTTACCAATGCTACGGATCGCCTGTACTTCAGCCCGGAGCGCACCACAGGTGGACAGCCTGTTTCGGTGACGGTGCCGCTGCCGGTGGGATCCTTTGGCATCGCTTTTGATGACAAGGTGCGTTATCAAGTTGGGGGGGAGCAGTTCGCGCCCATCGTTCAAGATACCCGCGCCGTGATCCCCGGTCAGGGGCACGAGGTGATCCTCTCCTTTCAGGTTCCCTTCAAAAATGGGGCAATCTTGGATCAGGACATGCCTTATGTGACGCAGGCGGTGAAGCTCCTGATCCCCGATGACACCAAGCTGATCCTGACCACACCAGCCGATCACCCGGCTTTTGGGGGCAGCCCTAACACGGCCCTCAACCCCAAACGCCCCTATACCGAATATGCCCTGAGCGCGCCTATCGCCGCTGGCGGCAGGCTGATTTATACCCTTGAACAATCTCAAAAGAGTCCCCCACCGCCGCTGGCCGTCAGTTCAGACAGCCCTATTGGGGCAGCGGCTTATGTTTTAGCTGCGCTGGCCGCTTTTGGGATCGTCGTCTTAGGGGTGATTCTGCTGCGCGGGCTGAGCCAAAAACGAAAGGTCTGAGGCGTGTCCTCTCATTCCCTAATCGAGCTTCATCAACTGACCAAAACCTTTGGGCTTCAGTTTGCCCTGCGTGAAGTGAGTGCGACCATTGAACGGGGGGTCACTACGGCTTTGTTAGGTGCGAACGGCTCTGGCAAGACCACCCTTCTGCGCATCCTCACCGCCCTGAGCAGCCCCACCAAAGGCAAGGTGCTGATCGGCGGTTGGTCACTGCCTAAAGAGGCCAACCGAGTCCGGGCCCAGATCGGCTTTGTGGGGCACCTGCCTTTGGTCTATGAGGAGCTAAGCGCGGAGGAGAACCTCGCCTTTTTTGGGGGCCTGTATGGCGTCGCTAAGGATGATCTGGCCCAGCGGGTGCCAGCCCTGCTGGATCGGGTGGGGTTGGGCAAACGCGCCCGTGACCGTGCCGGTACCTTCAGCCGGGGGATGCTTCAGCGGCTTTCGCTGGCCCGCTGCATGGCCCATGATCCGGCCATTCTGCTGCTGGATGAACCTTACACAGGGCTGGATGCGCGGGGTATGGCCATGCTTGATGGGCTGCTGCACGAGTGGCGGGCCGCGGGCAAAACCATCGTGATCACTCTGCATGACATCGCCCATGCAGCACAGGTGGCCCAGCGGGCCCTCATCCTTCGTGCGGGTCGGCTTGCAGCGGATGTACCAGAGGGCGAAATGGGACGCTTACCTGAAGTCTTCGCAGAGGTCAGCGCCTGATGTTTAAGATCAGGGATGGGAAATGATCGTGAAGCCTCCTTCTTTTTTTCAAGCGATGGTGCGTATTGCTGCCAAAGATTTACGGGCCGAAATGCGCTCCCGCTCCTTGATCAGCGCCATGGCCCTCTTTGGGGTGCTGACGGTGATGATCTTTTACTACACCCTCGAAGGCCGTCCTGATCTGCGGGCTGAGGCGCTCCCGGCGGTGCTGTGGGTGACGGTGATTTTTGCGGGCACACAGGGTCTGGGGCGCAGTCTCTCTCAGGAGCATGATCGGGGCACACTGGACGCCCTTCTGCTTGCCCCGATCAGCCGATCCGCCTTGTTTTTTGGCAAGCTCATTGTGGCGTGGCTGTTCACCCTTACGGTGGGGGTGATCGTCTCTGGTACCATGCTGATCCTCTTTAACGCCAACCTGAGCAACCTTGGTTGGTGGCTGATGCTGCTGATCGGAACGCTGGGCTTTGCCACCATGGGCACCCTCTTAGGCAGCATGGCTATTCATGCACGGGCGCGGGAGACGACTCTACCGATTATCGTCCTGCCTATCGCCCTGCCCATCGTGATCGGCGCGGTCAATGCCTGCGGCGCGATCCTCGAAGGTAAAGCCTTTAGCGAGTGGTCTACATGGGCGGGGCTGCTGGCTTCACTAGACGTGATCTTTTTGGCCTTGTCCTTTTTGCTTTTTGATTATGTGGTGGAAGAATAGAACGCATCTGTGCCTTGTTTGGGTACCTTAAACACAAAAGCGCAGGTTATCCGCAATATTGAGTATAATATTGTGAAAATCTCAGTCCACCGATAGAAATTAGGAGATTTAACGATGGCTGTCGTTGGCGGAACTGCCCCCATCTCAACCACCCCTTCATCGTCCACGGGTGAGGTCGTCGAGTACGCCCAATGGCGTTCACGGCTGCTGTGGTATCTGACCACATGCACTGGGCTAGGCGCATTGGTGATGTTATGGATGGTGCTGTTTTACGCTGGCACGGACGCCACCCAAGGGCATGTGCAGCGTATCTTTTACATCCATATCTCCGCCTACTCTGGTGGGTCAGTAGTCTTTTTTGTGACTGTCCTCGCGGGTGTGATGTATCTAATCACCCGTAACCTCAAGTGGGATCGGCTGGCGGTCTCCAGTGTGGAGGTCGGGCTGCCCCTGATGACCGTGTGCCTTGTGACTGGTGCAGCGTGGGCACGTCCAATCTGGAATACGTGGTGGACGGCCGATCCGCGCCTGAACGGGATGGCGGTGATGTGGCTGTTGTATGCGGCATATCTGACCCTTCGAGGGGCGGTGGAGAACCCTGATAGACGGGCGCGGTTTGCGGCTGTGTACGGGATTCTGGCCTTCATCAGCGTGGTTTATGTTTTCCTGATCCCTCGGGTGCGGACGGACACCATGCACCCCGTTGTGATTGGCCCCAGCGTCTCTAACCCGGCTGCCGAAGGCGGCTTTGAGGTGCGGGTGGAAGATCGGATGGGCGCAACTATGGGGGTAGCCATGATTTGGTGGTGTACCGCTGCACTGGTACTGCTGTGGCATCGGGTACGGCTGGAGAATCTGGCCGAGCGAGTACGCGCCTTCAAAGCCCGCTTGACCAATTAAGATCACCCTGTAGGGTGTAGCCCTCAACCTCAAACAAGTGACAGGCGCGTAAGATCGCGCCTGTTGTGCTTGTAAAGCTTGAGACCCATCACCTAAAAGGTGATTTTTGCCGTCCAATCACGAAAAATCGCACTTCTATTTTTGACAAGCGCGTTCACTTGCTCTAAAATGTACAAACAAGGTTTCCGCAGTGGCATCTGGTAAATTTTCCGCCCTGAGGGGCAATATAGCACCTATCACCCGAAGTGGGGTGAAGAAAGCTGGCGCTTAACTGCGCCTTGTTGTGTCCTGTCCGCTGGTGAAGTTAACTTAGCATTGCTTGGTGGAGGTCCGCTGAATGAGTTCAACGACTGATTTCACGAGAGATTTTCTCGAACAGATTAAAAAGTGGTCGCCTGCGGTGCGCGCCGTTGAGATCGGTCAGGTGACCGAAGTTGGTGACGGTATCGCCCGCGTCTCTGGGCTGCCCAATGTTAAATATTCAGAGCTGGTAGAATTTCCCAACGGTGTTTTAGGCATCGCCTTTAACCTCGAAACCGACAATGTCGGGGTGATCATCCTCGGTGATTACACCGATATTCGTGAAGGTGACGAAGTGCGCGGGACAGGGCGTATCGCCTCCGTGCCCGTAGGCAAAGAGCTGATTGGGCGGGTGGTCAACCCGCTGGGGCAGCCCCTCGACGGCAAAGGCCCGATCAATGCCAGTGAGTATTACAACGTGGAGCGCATCGCCCCCGGGGTGATCGAACGTAAGGACGTGGATACCCCGGTGCAGACCGGCATCCTCTCCATTGACGCCATGTTCCCCATCGGGCGTGGACAGCGCGAACTGATCATCGGCGACCGTCAGACTGGCAAAACCGCGCTGGCCATTGACACGATCATCAACCAGAAGGGGCAGAACATGTTCTGCATCTATGTCGCTATCGGGCAGAAAGAAGCTCAGGTAGCGGCGGTGCGGGGCATTCTGGAACAGAATGGGGCGATGGAGTACACCATCATTGTGATGGCCTCCGCAGGTGCACCCGCAGCCCTTCAGTATATTGCCCCTTATGCGGGCGCGGCCATGGGCGAATGGTTCATGGAAAACGGCATGGACGCCCTGATCGTGTATGATGACCTCTCCAAACACGCATGGGCATACCGTCAAGTCTCCCTGCTGCTGCGGCGTCCTCCGGGGCGAGAAGCCTATCCCGGTGACGTCTTTTACCTGCACAGCCGCCTTCTGGAACGTGCGGCCCGCCTCTCTGATGCACGCGGTGGCGGCAGTCTAACCGCCCTGCCCGTGATCGAGACCTTGCTCGGTGACGTCTCGGCCTACATCCCGACCAACGTGATCAGCATCACCGACGGACAGATCTTCCTTGAGAGTGACCTCTTTAATGCCGGGCAGCGCCCCGCCATTAACGTGGGTATCTCGGTCTCCCGCGTAGGTGGTGACGCTCAACGTAAGTCCATGAAGAAGGTCGCGGGGCGCATGAAGCTGGAACTGTCCCAGTTCCGGGCACTGGCAGCCTTTGCCCAGTTTGGGGCGGAGCTTGATAAAAACACCCAACAGCAGTTGGATCGTGGTCTGCGTTTGACCGAACTGCTTAAGCAGCCTCAGTACCAACCGCTGCCACTGGATGAAGAAGTGATCCTGATCTTTGCCGGGACTCGCGGTTTCTTGGATGCGATCCCCTTGAATCAGGTGAAGGCGTGGCAGACGGACTTCGTTCGTTACGTCAAAACCCAGTATCCTCAGGTGGGTAAGTCGATCTTGGATGCCTCCAGCAAGTATGACCTGACCGCGGAGTCAGAGAAGACGCTGGAACAGGCCTTAACCGAGTTCAACCGCACTTGGGCCCAGCAGAATGAAAACAAATAACGCGGATCGCGCTTGGAGGCTTTAGATCATGCCTAGTGTACGCGAAATTAAGCGCCGCATCCGCAGCGTGAAGAACATTCAGCAGATCACCATGGCACTGGAGGCCGTTTCGGCCTCCAAGGTGCGTCGGGCGACGGCTCAGGCCCTCTCGGCCCGTGCTTATGCTGATCTGGCCATCCGGGTGATGGGGCACATCACCCAAGCCAGCCCACCCAACACCCCACTTCACCCGCTTTTGGCGCGGCGTGAGAACGTGGGTACCGTAACGGTTGCCCTGATCACCAGTGATCGTGGGCTTTCGGGCGCTTATAACACCAACGTCTTTCGGGTGGCCCGCCGTTTTGCGGAGCGTATCGGCAAGCCCGTCCGCTGGGTGGCGGTAGGGCGCAAAGGACGCGACCTGCTCGTCCGCTCGCGGGAGAAGGTGGTCGCAGAGTTCACCGAACTGCCCGCATGGTGGTCGATTGATCGGGTGCGCCCCATCGCTCGCCTGCTCAACGAGGAGTTCATGAACGGTTACAGCGACGAAGTGTATGTGGCTTATACCGAGTTCATCAACACCCTGACCCAGCAACCGCGGGTGCAGCCAGTGCTGCCCATCGTACCTGAACAAGAGGCAGACCTGATTCATCTGGATTACATGAAAATCCGGCGTGAAGAAGCCAAAAACTTGGGTGACTACATCTTTGAGCCAAGCGCCGCGGCGATCTTGGAAGAGATCGTGCCCAAGTTCAATGAAAACATCGTTTTTGAGCTGCTTTTGGAAAGCGCGGCCAGCGAACACAGCGCCCGTATGGTGGCCATGCGGAACGCTTCTGAAAACGCCAAGGCCCTTTCCTCAGATTTGCAGCTTTCCTATAACAAAGCGCGCCAAGCAGCAATCACCGCTGAAATCTTGGACATCGTGGGCGGTGTGGAGGCCATGCGTGGCGTAAAACCACAGTCTCAGCCGAAGGCAGAACCAGTCAAATTGGAGAGCAACTGATCCTGAAAAGGACGGAATACTTTATGGCGAACGAAATCAAAGGACAAATCTCACAGATTCTGGGTGCGGTGATCGACGTTGCTTTCCCCGCAGAAGGACGTCTGCCCGACATTTACGAAGCGATCCGGGTGCCCCTGCCGCCGAAGGTGGTAGAGGGCAAGGAAGTGCCTCAGGATGATCTGATCCTTGAAGTGCAGCTTCACCTCGGCGGCAGCAAAGTCCGCTGCGTGGCCATGGATGCCACCGAAGGGCTGTGGCGTGGGATGCCTGCTTATGCCATCGGTACGCCCATTTCGGTGCCGGTGGGCAAAGGCGCGCTGGGACGGCTCTTTAACGTCCTTGGCCGCCCCATCGACAACATCGGCGCGGTGACTTCCGATCTGCGTTATCCCATCCACCGGGCCAAACCCTCGTTTGACGAGCTGATCACCCAACCGGAGATGTTCGAGACCGGGATGAAGGTGATCGACCTGATCGCGCCCTTCACCAAGGGCGGTAAGATGGGCATCTTCGGCGGCGCGGGTGTGGGCAAAACCGTGACCATCGCTGAACTGATCCGTTCGGTGGCTAAGGTTCACAGCGGTTACTCGGTTTTTGCGGGCGTGGGTGAGCGTACCCGTGAAGGTACCCAGCTCTATTATGAGATGCAGGGTTACGGGGTGATGGACAGCACCGTGATGGTCTTTGGGCAGATGAACGAACCGCCCGGCGTCCGCCTGCGGGTGGCCCTGACTGGTCTGGCCAATGCGGAATACTTCCGCGATCAGGGCGCGGATGTGCTGCTCTTTATCGATAACATCTTCCGCTTCTCACTGAGCGGTTCGGAAGTATCGGCGCTCTTGGGGCGTATGCCTTCCGCCGTAGGTTATCAGCCCACCCTCGCCAACGAGATGGGCGACCTGCAAGAGCGCATCGCCTCGACCAAGGTCGGTTCCATCACCTCGATGCAGGCGGTTTATGTGCCTGCCGACGACTACTCCGACCCCGCCCCGGTGGCCACCTTCACCCACCTGAACGGCACCATCGCCCTAGAGCGCGAATTGGCCGCGCAGGGCTTGTTCCCTGCGGTGGATCCGCTGGCCAGCACCAGCCGTCTGCTTGACCCGGTGATCGTGGGTGAGGAACACTACAACACAGCCCGTGAAGTGCAGCGGGTGCTTCAGCGCTACAAGGACTTGCAAGACATCATCGCCATCTTGGGCATCGACGAACTGAGCGCCGATGACAAGATGTTGGTGGGGCGTGCCCGCCGCATTCAGCGTTTTCTGACTCAGCCCATGTATGTGGCTGAGAAGTTCACCGGGCGTGAAGGCCGCTATGTGCCGATCAAGGAAAACATCAAGGGCTTCAAGATGATCCTCAGCGGTGAGCTGGATCACATCCCGGAGCAGATGTTTTACATGACCGGGCCGATTGAGGACGTGCTGAACCGTTACGACGAAGCCAAACGTAAGGGCGAGGTTTAAACCAGCCCCATCCTCCCCACCTAAATCGAAAGTGGGGAGAAAGGAATGACCCTATGCCCATTCGTGTTGATATTGTCACTCAGGAAAAACTGCTTTTCAGCGAACCAGAAGCCGATATGGTGCTGGTTCCGGGGGTGGAAGGACTCATGGGGGTTCTGCCCCACCACGCGCCCCTTTTGACCACCCTTGCTCACGGTGAGTTGATCGTGCGCAAAGGCGGCGCTGAAGAAAGTTTCATCGTTTACGGGGGTGTGGTCGAAGTCCGCCCAGATCAAGTGCTGGTGCTGGCGGATACGGCCGAATCTACCTATGAGGTTGACCTCGAAAAAGCCCGCGAAGCCCGTGAGAATGCCGAACGGGTGATGCGTGAAGGGGTTCCCCCAGATAAGTCCACCGTGTTTGTTCAGGAACTGCGCCGCGCCACCCTTCAAGAGGACGTGCTGCGTAAGATCAAAAGCCGGGGCGCTGCGGTTCGTATCCGCATCCCGGATGAGGACAAAAACGGCAAGAAGTAGCGGGCGGTAAGCCCTCATCCCCCTGCGCCCCCTTCTCCCGCACGCGGTAGAAGGGGGGAATCGAGACTCTGAGGGGGCTTCCCCCTTAAACTGCCCCTTTTTGTAAGAACATACCCTTGTTGGCATCGCCCTTGGCTCCCTTCGCCCCGCGCAGCGTGAGGCGAAAGGGGGTATGTTGTTTGAGGGGTAAACCCCTCAAACAACCTCAACAAAACCAAGTTCGCTGTAGGGGCGACCCCACATGGTCGTCCGGCCCGTGCAGGCAAAAATACCGGTCAGCCACCCGACGCTGCCCCTACCAGAATCCACCGCTCCCATCGCCTCAGTCCCATTGCAATCCATCTTGTACCCTCAATTTTTCACCCTTTTTGTGAATTATGACTAATTTGATAGGAAAAATGATCTTGGGTCTTGCGTTGACGCCTTAACCTTGTTATCCTATCTATCATATTTACTTTATCAGCTTGACGGATTAGGTGCAGGCAAAGAGGTAGACCGTTTGATGTTTGTTTGTCTTCAGGGGTGTACGGGATTACAAGCCAGTGCGAACGCACGATGGAGATGGCTGCACGCCTGACGCATTACCCTGCGCCTTGCGATGAAAACCAAGCCCTGAGCCATTGTGCCGGGGCTTTTTTTGCGCCTGCCCAAAGCAGCGCAGTTTGAGGGTGAAAAGTCGTTCATTTACGAAGGGAGACGGGGATCATGATCATGATGGATGAGACTGCCAAAGTGTTCTTGATTGGGGCTTTCCTGACCATTCTTGGGGTATGGTCGCTGCTGCGCGGGCTGCGCGAACGGGTCAACGCCCGTGCCACCGTCCCCCTTCAGTGGGCTGCTGCTGAAGGTCAGGTGCTAGAGGTGAAGCTCAGCCCGGAACGACTAAGCGAGACGCTCACCCAAACGATCACCTTCAGTTATGCCATTGAAGGACACACCTATCAAGCGCAGGAGTCAAGCGCGATCCTGCCTGTTGGCTGGCTGGAACCGCAAACGTGGAAGGCGTCCCTGACCTCCGGAAGTCGAGTACAGGTCTTTTATGATCGCCATAACCCCAAACTGGCCACCCTCAAAGACACAGCCCCTCGGTTATCAACTTCTGTGTTGATCACGATCTTGTGCTTTGGCAACGCCGCCCTCAGTTGGATGGTGCTTTTGGCGCGGCTTGTTTAGTCCCTGCTTCATACGGCTTCAGCAGCAACCAGAGGAGAGAAAAGCGCAGTGCCCGATACCGATTTTCAGTTATCTCAGTTAGACCAACTGAATGCGGAGTTTGAAAAAGCGGCTCCACAGGACATTTTGAAGTGGGCGGCCACCCGCTTTGGGGAACGGCTGGCCTTGGTCACTAGCTTTCAGCCCACGGGGATTGTGACCCTCCATATGCTCAGCGAGATCGCGCCTCATACCCCCGTTTTGACCCTTGATACGGGGCTGCTGTTCCCTGAGACTTACGCCTTGATCAACGAACTGGAGCAGCGCTTAAACCTGAATCTGATTCGACTGCGCCCGGCCCAAACGGTGGAGCAGCAGGCAGAAGCCCATGGCCCTGAACTGTGGGCCCGTAACCCCGATCAATGCTGCAACTTGCGAAAAGTCATACCGCTGGATCAGTCCCTCAAGGGTTACGATGCGTGGATCACGGGGCTGCGCCGCGATCAATCTGAGGGACGCTCATCGGTGCAGGTGGTGGCGTGGGATCAGAAACACCAAAACCTGAAACTGTGCCCTTTTGCCACATGGACCGAAGAGATGATCTGGCTCTACCTCAATGCCCACGAACTGCCTTACAACCGCCTGCATGATCAGGGGTATCCGAGCATCGGGTGTTATCCCTGCACCCAACCCGCAGCACCGGGGGCTGATAAACGTGCCGGGCGTTGGGTCAACAGCGCCAAGACCGAATGCGGTATCCATCTGCCGCAAAAATCCTGAGTCCTAGTTCTAAATCCTATACTCTGAGAGGTTGATCCTTGACTGCTACAGCTACCTATCCCATCAAAAACGCGACTGAAGGTTTCACCCTTTGGCTGACCGGTCTTTCCGGTGCAGGCAAAACCACCGTTTCGCTGCTTGTAGAAAAAGCCCTTCAGGAACGCGGGGTTAAGATCGAGCGGCTTGACGGTGACATCGTGCGCGAAGGGCTGACCCGTGATCTGGGCTTCAGCAAAGAAGACCGTGACAAAAACATTGAACGGGTGACTTTTGTGGCCAAACTGCTCTCCCGTAATGGGGTGGGGGTAATCGCGGCTTTTATTTCACCTTATCGGGCCGCCCGTCAAACAGCGCGGGAGCAGACCCATAACTTCATCGAAGTCTACGTCAACGCTTCCCTTGACGCCTGCGCCGCCCGCGACGTTAAAGGTATGTACGCCAAAGCCTTTGCGGGGCAGATCAAAAACTTCACGGGGGTCGATGATCCCTATGAAGTCCCTGAAAATCCAGAGATCACCATCTACACTGAGCAAGAAACGGTGGAACAAAGCGCCCAACGCATCTTGGACTACCTAGAGGGACGGGGGTTGATCCCGGCTGCCCCGGTTTCGCGCCAGATCGAAGTGGGGTCTGCGGCCGCGGTGAGTGATGAAAAACCAGCCCTGATCGCGCCGCATGGCGGTACCTTGATCAACCGCCTGCTCAGCGGAGACGCCCGCGATGCAGCACTGGATCGGGCCCGCAGCCTGCCCACAATCACCTTAACCGAGACCAATCTGGCCGATCTGGAAATGATCGCCACGGGTGGCTTAAGCCCTCTCACGGGCTTTTTGGGACGCGCCGATTACCAGTCGGTGGTACATCATCTGCGTTTGGCCAACGGGCTGCCGTGGTCGATCCCGGTGACCCTTGCGGTGAGTGCCGACGAAGCCGCCGCGATCCGCGTTGGGCAGGAAGTGGCACTGGTCGAAGCGGGTGCCAGTGGACAGCGCATTTTGGCCCTCCTTGAGGTGCAGGAAAAGTACACCTACGACCGCGAGGTTGAGGCCCAACAGGTCTACCGCACCACTGAGACCGCCCACCCCGGCGTAGCCCGCCTCTACCGCCAAGGTGAAGTGCTGCTGGCAGGCCCGGTCTCAGTGATTGACCTACCTGAACGCGCTGGCACAGAATTTAGTGATCTACGTTACACCCCCGCCCAAACCCGAAGCATTTTTGAGCAGCGTGGTTGGCGGCGGGTTGTGGGCTTCCAGACTCGTAATCCGATTCACCGTGCCCATGAGTACATTCAAAAGACGGCCCTCGAAATTGTTGATGGCTTGCTGCTGCATCCACTGGTGGGTGAGACCAAGTCCGATGATATTTCCGCCTCCGTTCGGGTGGAGAGCTACCGTGCCATTCTTGAATCATACTATCCATCCTCACGGGTGCTATTTGGGGTCTTCCCCGCAGCGATGCGTTACGCCGGCCCACGTGAAGCGATATTCCACGCCATCGCCCGTAAAAACTACGGTTGCTCTCACTTTGTGGTGGGGCGTGACCATGCCGGGGTGGGTAAATACTATGGCACCTATGACGCGCACCTGATCTTTGATCGGTTCAACCCAGAAGAGATCGGGATCACCCCGCTGTTTTTTGAACACACCTTCTACTGCCGCAAGTGCGGCGCGGTGGTGAGCGCCAAGACCTGCCCGCATCCGACCCACGATCACATCGTCCTCAGTGGAACTCAGGTGCGCGAAATGCTCTCACGGGGCGAATCACTGCCAGTGGAGTTCACCCGCCCAGAAGTGAGCCAAATCCTGATGCGCGGTATCCGCCAGCAGCAGGCAGGCGACTAAAACGCATGATCACTCAGCAATATGTGAGATGCCCGCGAGACTGTTTGTGTCGTGATGTTCTCATCACACTGGTCTCCCTTCAACAGTGTCGCGGCTGTGTTCATATTCTGACTTGATTTCACATACCCTTGAAAGGGGATACACATGCGTCGTTCAAATCCGTTCGTAGTACTCACTGCCGTTTTGTTACTCGCTTTAACCGTTGGCATTCCGGGATTCAATTTGGGAAGGGTTACCCACGCCCAAGACAACACCCCAACGCCGACTGCTGAGCCGACCCTGCCTACTGTAGCTTCAGGTGCTCTGCCAGCGGAGATCACCTTAACGCTGGCGGGTTTTGCTGTCCCCCGTGAGGCCTATGCGGAGATCATCCCGCTGTTTCAGCAGGAATGGGAAAACAAAACCGGGCAAAAAGTGAGCTTTCAGGAGTCCTATCAGGCTTCCGGTGCGCAGTCACGGGCCATCGTGGGCGGTTTTAAAGCCGATGTGGCCGCGCTCTCGCTCGAATCGGACATCACCCGCATCGCCAAAGCCAACCTGATCACCCATGACTGGAAAGACACCCCTTACAAGGGCATCGTCAGTGCATCGGTAGCGGTTTTGGCGGTGCGTCCGGGTAACCCTAAAAATATCACTGGGTGGGCTGATCTGGCGCGGGGAGGGATCGAGATCATTACCCCCAACCCAGCTACCAGCGGCGGGGCCCAATGGAATCTGTTGGCCGTTTATGGGGCCGCCAAACGCGGTAAGGTCGAAGGAGTGGAGGCGGGCGAAGAAAGCGCTTTTGCCTTTTTGAGCAAGGTGATCAGCAACATCAGCGTGCTTGATAAAGATGGACGCGAGAGCTTCCTCAGCTTTGAGCGCGGTATTGGTGATGTGGCGATCACCTACGAAAATGAGGTCTATGCAGGGCTGGCAAAGGGTGGAGAGTACGAGATCATCTACCCCACCTCCACCATCCTGATCGAAAACCCCATCGCCTACATCGATGTGTATGTAGATGAAAACGGTACCCGTCCTGCCGCTGAAGCCTTTGTGAACTTCACCTTGACTGAAGCAGCCCAGCGGATTTTTGCCAAACATGGGTTTCGCCCACTCATCCCGGAACTGCTCACCGAGCCTGAGATCGCCGCGAAGTTCCCCGTTATCCAAGACGTCTTTACCATTGAGGAATTCGGGGGATGGTCGGTGGTGGCAAAGGAATTGTTCGGTGAAGAAGGCAAGATCAGCCAACTGTTGATCTCGATCAAAGGATAACGACGATCTTATGACTGCATCTCCTCTCGTGGATGTTGCCCAAAGGGCCCAAAACACCGGAAATGCAGCAGCCCGTCCCCCCATCCCATGGGGGGCATGGGGGCTGCGCGGCGCGGCCCTCAGTTATCTGGGGCTGTTGATCCTGCTCCCTGTACTTGCGATCAGTGTGCAGGGTTTCCGTGCTGGTTGGGAGTCCTTTTGGACAAGCATCACCCGTCCGGCGGTGCTGCACGCAGTGGGTCTGACCCTGTGGACTTCCGCGGTGATGACTGTGATCAACACGGTGATGGGGGTGCTCACTGCATGGGCGCTGGTGAACTATCGTTTTCCGGGCAAACGGATCATGAATGCCCTGATCGATCTGCCCTTTGCCATCCCCGCCCTTGTGACCGGGGTGATGTTGGTGCTGCTCTACGGGCCACAGACCGCCATCGGCGGCTTTTTTGAGAAGCAGTTGGGGGTGCGGATCATCTTTGCCCCGCCGGGGATTGTGCTGGCCCTGCTGTTCATCAGTTATCCGTTTGTGATCCGCGCTGTCCAGCCCGTCCTTCAGAGCTTGGAACCTAACCAGCAGGAAGCCGCACAGGTTTTGGGCGCGTCTCCGTGGGTCGCCTTTCGGCGGGTGATCCTGCCGGAGATCGCCCCAGCAGTGATCACCGGGGCCCTGTTATGTTTTGCGCGGGCACTGGGCGAATTTGGCTCGATCATCATCGTGGGCGGCAACCTGCCCATGAAGTCCCAGACTGCTGCCGTCTATATTTATGCGCAGGTGGAAGGCGATAACTTTCAGGGCGCAAGTGCGGTCTCACTGGTGCTGCTGGTGATCGCCTTCAGCATCACCTTAGGCGTTGATTTTCTGATGCGGAGACGCCACCATGCGTGAAATCTCGGTGCGCAGCCCGCTTCAGATGGTGGTTTTGGGGGCGGTGCTGCTCTACGCCTTTTTGCTCCTGTTTGCGCCGATGGCGGCGATTGTGGTGGGGGCCTTCAGTCAGGGGGTGGAGGCGCTCATCAAGGCCCTCAGTGTGCCCGATGTGGCCATTGCCTTCCGCCTTACCTTCAGCCTGACTATCGCGTCGGTGGCCATTAACACCGTAGCAGGAATCGGGATCGCATGGGTGCTGGTGCGCCACAAGTTTCCGGGCAAACGCTTGATGGATGCGCTGGTGGATGCGCCTTTTGTTTTTTCGCCAGTGATCGTCGGTTATGCCCTAATCCTGCTCTTTGGGCGCAATGGTTGGTTCAGCAGCCCCGGGTTTCAACTGGCGTTCTCCTACCCCGCCATGTTGATCGCCTGTGTATTTGTGTCCCTTCCCTTTGTCACCCGTGAACTTCAACCCATGCTGCTGGCCCTGACCGGGGAGCAAGAAGAAGCCGCTTATACTCTCGGCTCCAGCCGCTGGAAGACCTTTCGGCGCATCGTCCTGCCCCAGATTTGGCGCGGCCTGCTCTACGGGATCATCCTCACGGCAGCCCGTTCATTTGGGGAATTTGGGGCGGTAGTGGTGGCCGGTGGGGGCATTGAACGGGTCACTGAGAGCGCCCCCGTGTATGTCTTTCGGGCTCTCAACGATCGCAATCAGGTCGGTGCGTATGGGGTTTCACTGCTGCTGGGAATCCTGTCGATCTCTATTTTGGTAGCGATGAGTCTGATCCGCCGCCGTGGGGCACAGCACTAAAGTTTAGGCACGTATCGAGGGAGTGTTTTTTATGTCGATCCTCCTTGAACAGGTGAGCAAAGGGTACGCCTCTAATCAGGCGGTGGTGAACAACCTCTCGCTGGAGATTGAAACCGGGGAGCTTTTTGTCCTGTTAGGGGCAAGCGGCAGCGGCAAAAGCACCCTGCTGCGCCTGATCGCTGGACTTCTGCCTTTGGATAAGGGGCGCATCTGGCTGCACGGGCGTGAGGTCACCAACCTTTCGCCTCAGCAGCGCAACACCGGGTTTGTCTTTCAGAGTTATTCGCTCTTTCGACACATGACCGTGGCCCAGAACATCGCTTTTGGGCTGAGCATCAAACGTGCGGGTAGAGCGGAACAGGATGCGCGGGTGAAGGAACTGCTGAACTTGATCCAGATGGAAGGGTTGGGGGATCGAATGCCTCACCAACTTTCGGGGGGACAGCAGCAGCGAGTGGCCCTTGCCCGTGCCCTTGCGCCGGAGCCTGAAGTACTGCTTTTGGATGAACCCTTTGGAGCGCTGGACGCCAAAATCCGGGTTCAGCTTCGCCAGACCCTACGCGAGATTCAGCGCCGCCTTCATGTGACCACGATCCTTGTTACCCATGATCAAGACGAGGCTTTTGAACTGGCCGACCGGATCGGGATCATCGAAAAGGGCGATTTATTGGAGATCGGGACCCCCGGCGAACTGTACCGCCGCCCTCGAAACCGCTTCACAGCGACCTTTTTGGGGTCGGCCAATCTGCTCCCGGCGCATCGTAACAGCCATCATATCTTTGTGGGCGAGGCCCGTCTGCCAGCCCCCCCGGATAGTGAACACCTTCAGGATCAGCCCGTGGAAATCCTCTTTCGCCCGGAGGAGATCAGCCTTGCACCCACCGCTGAAACCCCTTCTGAGACCGTGATCGGGCGTGGGGTGGTGCAGGAGGCGACCTTTGCCGGCCCGCTGGAGCGGGTGCTGCTGAAACTGAATCGGGAATCAAATGGCGAGAAGGCGCAGCTTTTACAAGCGCTGCTCAGCCCAAGCGAAGCCCAGCAGTTGGGGATCAAACCCGGTCAGGAAGTGTGGGTGGGGCTGAAGAATTATCATCTGCTGGCCCGGGTCTCATGAAGATTGCACGCGGGTCAAATGATTCAGAGCTTCCTCCAAACAGGCGGCGCTGAGGCGCGCATACACCAGATGCGCCTTGGCAAGGCGCTCCCCACTGCCCAACCCAATGGTGAGCATCCCGGCCCGAAGTGCAGCCTCGATGCCCGCTTCGCTGTCTTCCACCACAATGACTCTGGCGGGGTTCACATTCAGCCGCCCTGCCACCCAGATAAACAAATCGGAGGCGGGCTTGGGGTTGGGTACGGAGAAGGCATCCCCAACTGCATCAAAAAGATCGTTGATCTGAAGCAGATGTAAGATCGGGCGGGCGTTTTGGCTGGCGGAGGCAAGCCCGATCTTCAACCCTTTTGCTTTTGCAGCCCGCAGAAATTCACCCACGCCCGGTTGTAAATCAGCCGGGGTGAAACGCCCCATATAGTCCAGATAGTAGGCGTTTTTGCGTTCCATCCATGCCTGCATCTGATCTTCTGAGATCACCCGCCCCTTAAGCAGTTTGAGCAAGCTGGCACGCCGAGTCAGCCCGCGCAGATCATCATTGGCGGCGCGGTCAAAAGGAATCCCCTCCTCATCAGCAAGGCGCTGCCATGAACGGTAATGGTACTCGTCGGTCTCGATGATCACCCCATCCAGATCAAAAATAATGGCTTCCGGTGTGGGCATGGTCTCCTCTCACAGGTGCAGCACAGCAGCGCTCTATTTTACCCAAATCCGGGCGAAAGGCGCGCTTCGCCCTCACCCCTGCCCGCCATTTCGCGGGGTGTTCCCCACATCTTTTAGGGGTAGATTTTTAGTGAACGTCCCATTTTGGGGGATGTAGGCGGCGGGCATGGCGCGCCATGCCCTTACCGGGGGAGATTGAGGGTATCCCCCCGACAGAGTCTGCCTTGTAGGGGCAGCCACACGGGGCTGCCCGGTATTTTGTCTGCACGCGCCGGGCGACCACATGGGGTCCCCCCTACAGCGAATTTGCTTCTGTTGAGCGCGTCTAGGGGTTCTTGATGTCCTTTCATGAGAAACCTACCCCTGACATCCCCAAAACATTTTCCCTCAACTTTTTTCAGGTTTGCGCGTATAGTTATCACAGAAACCAGTGTGTAGGAGATAAGCCCAATGCCCATTGAAAAAGCGCTCACGGAGAACGGGCGCATTATGCGGATCATGGTCAGTGACCCGTGGACCTTTAAGGAAATGTGGGACGCCCTAAAGCAGGTGCATAATTCCTTGGATGGGGTTTCCCATAAGGTTCACCTGCTCTTTGATCTAACCCGTTCGCGGCGCATCCCAATGGACATGATGCAGATGGCCAGCCGCCCCGATATTGGGCACCCCAAAACCGATCAACTGATTTTCTTAGGCGCAAATTTCGCCACCCGCATGATGATCGGTACGCTGGCCAGAGCGCAGCGGGCTGACAACGTTCACTTCTTTGATGATGAAAACAAAGCCCAAGCGCTCTTGAACAAACTCAAAGACGTTTAGGCAGGGGTAGATCGCCCGCCGCCCGCGCCTTGAGATTCAAGATCAAAGGGTGTAAGCCCCGCTGCATCTGACGGTGGATGGATCGCGCTATGTGTGCCTGCTGATCGGGACTCAGGTTAGGGGTATCTGCAAAAAGGGACAGCAGGTACGCTTGTTTGGTCTTCTGTGCCTGCTGGTATAGCTCACGGATGGCAGGCACAGCGGATCGTTCGGACTGCCAGCGTTCCCATGCTTGAAGTTCCTCACATAATAGGGCTTCAGCCTGCGCGATGGCAGTGCTGCGCAGAGTGATCGTTTGGACCGCAAACTGGCGCAGATCGCCTAGATCGTACAGTTTTATGTGAGGCACAGCCCCCACTGCCGGATCAACGCTGCGAGGCAGTCCTAGATCGATAATCAGCTTTGGCTGATCGGGATCAGGGGAAGGTTGCCGCAGCAGCGCGGGGGTGATCCGGGGCGCATCCACGGTGAAGGCGCTGATCACCACCTGTGCAAGGGTCAGGGCTTCGCTGAGCCGTTCCCACGGGAAAAACTGCCCACCGTATTCAAGAGCGAATTGGGCCCCCGATTCGGGGCTGCGATTGCTCACCAGCAGCGCGCCGATCCCCTGCCGTGCCAGTGCCGAGGCAGCCAATCGGGCCATCTTGCCCGCACCGATCACCAGAACCCGTTTCTCAGTGAGTGATCCTGCGGACTGCTGCGCCAGACGCACCGCCACTGTGCTGATCGAGATCGCCCCGGTCTGAAGGGGGGTCTCATGTCGCACCCGCTTACCCGCCCGGATGGCCCGCTGCATCACCCCAGAGAGGAACGAATCAACCGTGCCCAGCAAACGGGACTGTTCGTAGGCCCGCACCAACTGTCCCAAGATTTGGGGTTCCCCAATCACCACTGAATCCAGCCCTGCCGCGACCTGAAATAAATGCCAAACCGCTTCCAAGCCACTTAGGCAGTAAGACGAGTCCCGCAGTCCCTCCAACGAAAGGCGGGTGTGGCTCTGAAAAAGCGTTTCAAGTCCCTCCCATGCCTTTTGCAAAGTCTGATGCCCCTCCACTGGCGTGGTTACTGCATAGAGTTCAGTGCGATTGCAGGTGGAAAGGATCACCAATTGGTGGATGCCCGGCACTTCCCCTGCCCTAACCCTCTGAAGGGTCTGCACCTGTGTTTGAGGATCAAAGGCCGACTCCTCACGACGGATGAGCGAGGCGGTGCGGTGATTCAAACCGATACACAGCAGTGTGGGGCGGAGCTGTTGGCTCATGGGAGGGCTTGATCTACCTTACTAAGCCAATTTACCCCGGCAGCGCGCAGCCCCACCACTGACCCGATAACGGTGATCGCGGGTGGCTCAAAGCCGGCCGCTTGAACTGCTGCGGGGAGTTGAATCAGAGATGCTTCCACCACCCGCTGATGGGGCGTTGTGCCCTGCTCAATGCAGGCAGCAGGGGTTTCAGGATCAAGCCCAGCGTTGATCAACCGCGCCACAATCAGATCAAGGTTCACCAAACCCATCAGCAGCACCAGCGTGCCCATACGAGCAGAAGCAGCCAATGCACTGTAATCAATGCCGCTCTCACGCTTACGCGGGTCTTCATGCCCCGAAAAGACCGTGAACGCGGTCACCAACTCCCGATGGGTGAGGGGTACACCCGCATAAGCCGGGACTGCCACCGCGCTGGTTACGCCGGGCACCACTTCAAAGGGGACACCGGCCGCACGGCACGCCAGTGCTTCTTCTGCGCCACGCCCAAAAACGAACGGATCGCCACCCTTTAAGCGTATCACCAGCCGCCCTTCAAGGGCTTTTTCGACCAGAAAGGCGTTGATCGCCTCTTGGCTGATCTTCTGTTGGGGGCGCTGCGAGACCTTGCCCACATCGATCAGTTCGGCATCGGGGTGAGCTTCACTCAGCAGTTGATGGGGGATCAGGCGATCATACAAGATCACCTCTGCCCGCCGCACCAGATCAAGCCCTTTGACCGTGATCAATCCCGGATCACCCGGCCCCGCCCCAACCAAAAAGACCTTACCTACTGTTGATGTCATAAACTTCACTTCTCCTCAGCCTCGATCTGCTTCAGGGCACGGCTCATCCACAAATTGCACGGTTCTGGGCAGGGAATCTGCCCAACAACCCCATCAAACCAACTTGGATGGAGGATACACGCCCCACAAGTGCCCTCCACCAACGCCATCTGTTGGGACTGATCAAGGTCCGCGAGTTTGCGGAAGATTCCCGTCTGGCGTTGGCTGAGAGACTCGATGGAGCCGGGGCGAAAATGTCCCTGCTGGGCTTCGGCCCACAGGGCAACCACGCCGGGGTAAATGGTCTCCACGAGCGCATGGAGCCTTTCCGGCAAAGCGCACTCCGCCCGCCACCCGAAGGGCAGATCCGCGGAGACAGCCAGCGGGCGAAAGTGATCATCAGGCTGGCGCACCTTCTGGCGCAGTGCCTCCGCCGACTCCAACCGCTCCGGGGGCTGATCGGCGGCTGCGCTTTCAGGTTCAAGAGCGGTCACCGCCTGAGCGCTGAGTCGAAGCTGGCCAAAGTCCAATGTACCGGTGCGGCGCACAGCCTCCATGAGGGGCTCGCGTCCTGCGGCTGGAAAAGCATCCCAGTTTGAACCTGAGCGCGGCCGGTGGAGGGGCGCACCCGCTTCTCGTGCCAGTTCGAGAATCGCCTCGGTGAGCGACTCGTCAACCCCTACAGGAGGTAGATAAAAGACCTGTCGCCCCTTCACCTCAGCCTCACATTGCTCTGGGTCTAAACCAAGCTGCCGGGGGACGTCCAGCGTAGTGTGAGACCCCGCAGCCACAAAAAAGGGGATCACGATCAAGGTTGGCGCGGTGGTCAGGCTGAAGGCTTCAGGGATGGACGGATCGTCATCCAGAAAGACCGTAATCACTTCCCGCGCCAGCCCAGTCTGCCGGATACACTGCGCCTGATGTTCAGCGGCAAGCCGGCTCTCTGGGGTGCGGCGCGTGCTGTGACCAATGATCACCACCGCCACTTGATCACCTTGAACCTTTGCCCGGGCCAGTCCCGCTTCCACCCGCTGCTGAGTCACCTGTGTCAGATAGGGATGTTCACTCAAGGTGCGGGCATAACGGATGATCTTTTCACCCTGCTGGGTAATCGCGCCCGTTAAACCCATCTCCGCCGGAATGACCATCCGGGTGAAATACCCTTGGGCAGTGAAGATGGGCACAACGGTGATGTCCGTGGCGCTCAGGGTACGCAGCACTTGATGAAACGATGGCATTTCCTTCCAGAAAGCCGCGGTCACTTCATCGGCCACACCCATAGCGCGGAGTTTATCCACATGAGACCATACCAAGCCCGCCGTGTGGGGGCTGATGTGGGAACCGTGCCCGGCAAGTACCAGTGCGCAGCTCATGCCGAACGTGACTCCGGCAGGGAGAGGGCAGCTTTGGTGATCTTGCGTAAGGTCTCCAGCCCGATCCGGGTGCAGAAGTCGCCAAAGGACTCACCCAGATGACGGTTCTCTCGGTAATGAGTCAAAACAGGGCGCAGGGTGGCTGCGATCTCGTCCACCGAGACCAGATCAAGGAAGACCTCATTTAAGCGTGTTCCTACAGCGTTACCCGCTAAAAAGATGGTGTATTTGTTGAGCGAACGCCCTACCAACCCGATCTCCGCTGCGTAGGGGCGTGCGCATCCGTTGGGGCATCCAGTCATGCGGATGTGAATGGGATCATCCAGCAGTCCCAATTGCTCAAGGGTGTCCTCGATTTGATCCAGAACCCCCGGCAAAGCACGCTCCGCCTCCGTGATTGCCAGTCCGCAAGTAGGCAGGGCCGGGCAGGCAAGCCCATAACGGCGCACCCCGGAATACTGCTCCACCAGTTTGATCTGATGCTCTGCCAGCAGGGCTTCAATGGCGGGGCGATCATGGGGATCAAGGTCTGCCAGCAGGATATTCTGCTGCGCGATCAAGCGAATCGTCGGGCTGAAGCGCTCGATCACCGCTCGCAGCCCGTCGCGGAGGCGCAGCCCTTCGCGATTGTGGATACGCCCATTCTCAACCGGAATACCCAAAAAGAGCCTGCCATCTCCTTGTTCATGCCAGCCCAGATGATCCTGAATCTTAAAAGCAGGCATGGGGCGAGGCGCTTCAAGGGCGAAAGACAGGCGCTTTTGCAGTTCCTCACGGAACCACTCCACCCCGCGATCATGAAGGATGTACTTCAGGCGGGCATGTTTGCGGTTTCCCCGGTCTCCAAAATCGCGGTGAATACTCACGATCCCTTTGACCGTTTCCACTGCCCGATCAGGCTGGATAAACGCGATCACATCGGCCAGACGGGGGAAGGTTTCCTCGTTGTTGTGGGTCATGCCCATGCCACCACCCGCCAGTACATTAAAGCCCAGATGCGCGCCCTGCTCATCAAAGAGCGCCACCAAACCGACATCTTGGGTGAAAATGTCCACGCAGTTATCGCCGGGGAAGGCCACCGCAACCTTAAACTTGCGGGGCAGGTAGGTTTTGCCGTAAAGGGGGTCTTCCTCCTCCTCCAAAAGGGCTTCACCCTCAATCCAAATCTGATGGTAGGCTTTGGTACGGGGCAGCAGTTCAGCGCTGAGATGGTGCGCGGTCTGCTGCACCACCCGGTGACGGGGATCACTGGTAGGGGCGGGGCAGGCCATCACGTTACGTACCACATCACCACACGCCCCAAAGGTAGTCACAAGGGCGCTGTTCAGGGTGCGAATGGTGTTCCGCAGATCACCCTTGATCACCCCGTAAAACTGAATCCCCTGCCGGGTGGTGATGCGTAAGGTCTCATCACCGTACAGGGAGGCGATCTGATCATGCACCAGATACTGAGCCGCAGTCAGGGCCCCGCCGGGCAGTTTCGAGCGGATCATAAAATGGTACTGTTTGGGGCCCCGTTCTGCACCTCTGCGCGCATCTCGATCTTCCTGCTGGTAGGAGCCGTGAAACTTGATGAGCTGTTTACCGGCTTCACTGAGGAAGGTGTCGCCGTTCTCCAGTTCCTCATTGAGCGTGCCCCGCAGTCCTCGGCTTTCGGCCTTCACCTGTTCTACGTTTGCTTTACTCATGGTTGTCCTCTCTCCCCTGAAAAAAACAAAAAACCGACCTTGCGGGTCGGTTCTCAGAAGTCCCAAAACAGTCAAACGGGTGTTATGACTGAGCTTTCCGTCCCGGAATCAGCAGTGGCGTGATGCCCATACACATCGCGCTGAAACAACAGGACATGCTCTCACCCGTGATAATGCGTCTCATGCAGGTTACTATATCATAGAGGTATGGGGAAATCAACCTCACTTGATAGGATTAGTCACAATTGACAAGGCCTTTATTTGAATCAAGACCGGATGCCTTCAAATGCCCTGTATGAAGGGAAAAAGGCTTTAGGAAAGGTATGCCTGTGTCGCCTATACCCATTCTGCCCGATGTCCTCAAGGCTGATTTGAAGGTCGTGTTTTGTGGGACTGCGGCGGGCAGTCGTTCCGCCAAAGAGGGCGCTTATTACGCCCACCCCCGCAACCGTTTTTGGCCGATGCTCTATCAGATCGGTTTGACTCCACGCTTGCTCAAACCCGCTGAATATCGCTCCGTATTGGACTATGGGATCGGGTTGACTGATCTGGCCAAGGAGACCTTTGGCGCTGATGCGGATCTGGAGGGGGTGGATTTTGACCGTGACGGGCTGCGTCAGAAAATCCTTGATCATGCCCCACGCATTTTGGCTTTTAATGGCAAAACGGCGGCTAAAATCTTCTTTGAGAGTGCCACGATCAAGTATGGTCAGCAGGAGGAAAAAGTGGGCGACAGTCTGGTTTATGTGCTGCCTTCAACCTCACCAGCGGCGGTTGGCTCGTGGGATGAGGGCCCGTGGCTTCTGTTGGGCAAAATGATCCGAGAGATGGGTGAGGGTTAACCCCGCCCTACTTGGGGCGCGCATAACGCTCCCGAAGCAGGAGCAGCATAAAACGAGGATTGTAGATCAGGTAGCGCCGCCATAACCGACGCGGTTCTTGGGTAAGCCGGAAGAGCCACTCCAAACCCCGATGCTGCATCCAACGGGGCGCTTGCTGGCGTATGCCCGCGATCAGGTCAAAGGCTGCCCCCACCCCGATCAGGAGAGGCGCGTTGAGGAAGGGGCGATAAAGCCGCATCCACACATCCTGTTTGGGTGATCCTAAACCCACCCACACCACCCCCGAATCGGACTGATTGATACGTTCGATCACGGCCGGGTCGGGTTGCGCTTCAAGGGGTTGAATCGGCGAGGAATAGGCACCCGCCACTTCCAAGAGCGGAAAACGTCTACGCAGCGACTCGCTCACCCGCTCTGCAACGCTCTGAGGGCGTGTTGGCCTTCCACCCCAAAAGTAGTGACGTACCCCTTCCGCAGCCGTGGATTCACACAGGGACAACATCAAATCAGGCCCATAGACTCGTTGGGCCGTGGGTGCGCCCTGCTGTCGTTGAAGCCATACGATAGGCATTCCGTCGGCAGTGACCATATCGGCCCCAATCAAGGCATCCCGCAAGGCAGCATCCTCACGAGCGCGCATCAGGGTATAAACCGGGCAGGTGCAGACATAACGCCTGCCCGGTTCCAGCGACCATCCTTTTAGGGTGCTGAGCGCCTCAGAAAAGGTCTGGGCGGTGGTGGGGATACCCAGCAGATCAAGGCGCATATCAACGCGCTGCGGCCACCGCCCGCTCTAGGGCGCTCACAAATACGGAGAGCGGTTGCGCCCCCACAATCACTTCACTGCCCCCATTCCACAGGATAAAAAAGGTTGGTGTACCCTGCACCCCTGCCAGAATTCCATCCCCATAATCATCGTCAATGATGTTGCTATACTGCGCGTTGTCGAGACAGCGCACAAAGCGCGCCTGATCGCCCAGTTCACTCTCAATGGCGTAAATGATCAAAGATGCCCGCGAGAGTCGCTCCTGATTGGCATAAAGTTTGTCGTGCATCTCCCAGAATTTGCCCTGTTCAGCGGCGCACTCGGAAGCCAATGCAGCCCGATAGGCGTTCGGATGGATCGATTCAAGGGGGAAATGGCGGTATTCAAAACGCACAGTCTCGCCAAACTGCGCCAGCAGTCTGTTGTATACCTCAAGATGATACCTGCCGCAGTAAGGGCACTCAAAGTCCGAAAACTCAATGAAGGTCACTTTGGCATCCGGATTGCCCCGCGCCAGCCTTCCGGGGACGGGCAGCACCGCTGCCGGGGTGGGCGTAAAGGAGGGCAGCAGCGTGGCGCTCGGTGTCAAGGTTGGCGTGAAACTGGGGGTGATCATGGGCGCAACAATCACCCCACCCGCGAGGGCCGTTCGGGTTGCGCCCACAATGGCCTCAACGGTGCGGGCAACATCCGGGGGCATGGATGTCTCTGCGGCGAAGGTTGCGGCCACACCGGTGGCGATCTCATTGGCTGTATCGGTAGCCGCAACCACAGCCCGCACCGTCGCCTGAATGGGCGGGGTTGCACTGGGCGGAAAGGCGCTGGCACTGGCACGGGCTGTATAGGTTGCCTCTACAAAAGAGCGGATCAAAGCGCTATCGTTATTGGGTGTGCTGCTCACGGCGGGGGTTGCGCTGATGGGGCGGCGGGTGGGCGTGCGGGTGTAGGTTAAAGTCGGCAGGAAGCGTGAATAACCAGCCCGCACCCCTTCAACATCAATGCGCAGGGTGCGCTGTCCTCGTTCCAAAACCGCCTGCATGTCCGTTTCAAACTCCGAAGGAACCAGCCCCTGCATCAGGATGAACAACTGGGTGTCGATCAGGGCCACCCGGGTGATCAGCGTAAATTCCGTCTGCTGCCCCGTCTGGCGGCTTTCGCGGCGCACGATCTGAGTCGCAGAGAGTCCGGTGTAGCCGCTGATGGTCACCTCTTCCAGCGAACGGGGATCATACTGCGCGCTGAATTCTCTCAGGATGCGCTCATTGGTGGGGCTGCGGATCGATTCGGGACTCTGAAGGATGGTCACAGGCAGTACCGCTAATTGATAAATCACGTCCGATGCCCCAGCCTGAAAGAAAATGTAGGCGGTGGGGCCAGCGCGTTCAATCGGTTCTACCTGCCAACGCACCGGGCGATCCATACGCAGCAGCCCATCACCAGTACGCCACTCGACATAGGCCATACCCGCAAAAGGATTGATCAAGGTAGGGATGGCGGTGGGCACGCGGGTTACCACCCGTGAAGGGGTGCGCGTGGGCGTCAGGCTGGGACGGCGGGTGCTGGTGGTGGTAGGGATCGAAGTTTTCAACACCGTCGCTGTAGCCGTGGCCGTTGAACCGGTTGTTACCTTTGAAGTGGCTGTCATCGTGGGCGCGGCGGTATTGGTTTTGCTGGCTGTCGCTGGTTTAGGTGTCCCGGTTGAAGCCTGTGCCACAGCAAGCAGTGAAAACTCCTGAGGGGACGCAAAAGCTGCCTCTCGATAGGAAAGTTTGGGCACCACAAGGATCGTGACTGCCATCAGTATCAAGGAGATCAGTCCACCAAGTCGCCATGATCGCCACATCTTGAACTGAAATGGATTCATGAGAAGCCCTCCGCGCTTATGAAACCAGTCGTTAAGGTAACTGATCCTTCCCCAAAGGTGAAGGCAGTGTTGAGGGCTTCAGGGGAGAGGTTCACCGAATCCGCGCCGTTAGGCATCCTAAGCCCGTGATCCTGATTATAGCATTGGTGAGAAGATGCCCCTTCACTCCAAAAGCTGATGCTGCTTGATGAAGTCCTTCACCAGTACGGCCAGAATCTGATTGCCAGACTCATCCAAATGGGAGTCAAACGCATAGTAGATAGTCTCCCCTTTAGTGATCGCCTCCCGAAAGGCGGGCAGGGGATCAAGACAGTACCAGCCCTTTTCAACGCAAGTCGCCAGCAGTTTCTCGCGGCTTTCTGCCATTTGATCAAGGTATGGCTTACCGATTACTGGTTCCAAAACCTTGGCATAAACCTCCTCTTTGGTGGGCAAGATGATCAACATCAACTTTGCCCCCAATTGATCGCGGATCAGGCGGTGCCCTTCCTCCTGTGCGGCCAGACCGCGTTCCCAGCCGTATTGGGTGCGGGGATAAACAAAGGTGGTGGCATAGGGATACTCGTTGCTGTGCACCAAAAGTGGACGTCCTTGATAACGCACCTCCCAGAAGTGTTGATAAGGGGTGCTGCGCCGGGGCGGGTTTAAGGTCACACTAAGCAGTTGAATCACGGCTGAGTATTGGGCTAAACCTTGCGGAGGAAGCACCGGATCATCGGCGGGGGCGGTTTCCAGTTCGCCCACCTCACCACGGATGCGGGCTAGATCGTAGTTATCCGAAAGATCGTTGTTGTACCACTGCCAGATCACCAACCGAGGCTTCATCGCGGGCACCAGTTCGGAGATCAGGGCCAACTGTCCAGTGGTGCCCGTGCCGGGGATAGCCGCGTTAAAAGTGTGCCAACCTTCAGCGCTGATCAATTTTACATAACAGGCTTCCCACTTCACCCAACAGAAGGTGAAAGAATCGCCAAAAGTGATGATGTCCAGAGGATAAACCGGGGGTTCACTGCGCAGCCCAGCGCGGTGATTTTCCCACGCGCTGATGGTCTCAAAAGCAAAACGGGCGTCACTCCAACGCACCGGGTAATCCTTTAATCCCACCGGCATCCGCACTTGAAAGTCGCGGTCAATGGTGAAAGGCATGACCGGCACAATGGTTTCGTCCGACCATGGCACACGCCGCACCTGCTGAATATCCCCCTGAACCTTGGGCGGCAGGGCTTCAAAGGCCACCCGCAGCAAAATCTCGGCCAGCAGCCACGCCATCCCGATCCCCACCGCGACCAGCACCAGCCGACGCAGAACCTTGTTTGCCTTGCGCTCTGGTTGAAGTGCCCGCATCTCACTTGACTCCATCTGGACTCACCTCACGGTTTGGGGATCACGGGAAGGACGATCCGTGAAGGATCAGAGGCACTTCGATAGATCGAAAACAAGGGCGCCGGGTTAGGCTGAAGCGATGTGTAGCTGCCCAGATCGGAATTGGTGATACGCACCCGGATACGGTGCCCCGCATCAAAGATATTGGAGGTCGGTTGAAGGTCTATGACCAGTTCTTGGATCTCTCCACTGGGGATGCTCTCCACGTCGGTCTCATAACTGCGCTGATAGGGCAGATTCATGTACTGATAGGGCGGATCACTCAGTCTGCGATGAGAGGCGCGCAGCACCCCTTCGGTGATGTAGTGGGCATATCCATCCGGATCAACTTCTTCGAGATATACAAAGAAGTCGGCGTCGCCCGAATCAACGGCAACCCACAAATGCACTACTGGGAATCCGGTCACCTCAAGGGACTCCGTGAGAGGGGGGGTGGTGTAGGTGAGTGAGATCTCACCCTGAGCGCTCATATCCGGGTAATAGAACTCACCCCCATGCCCATTGTGCCAGCGCGTGCTGCCACCTGTGGTAGCGGCAGTGATCAGAAGCTCGCGATCAATCCCTGCTTCGGTCAGCGTTTGCGAGAGCAGCCCATCATTCAGAGACTTGATGCTGCCCGAATCGCCCCCGTCAAGGTAAAAGTCGGTCAAGCGCTGATTCGGCAGGGGAAACTGTGTCGCCGAACGCCAGCCTTCGCCTGCGGGTGCACCCATCAGGTAGTACCATACGGGCGCTTCGTCCATGATCCCGTTCTGGATGCCTTTAAGATGGTAATCAAAAAAGCGCAGATGTTCGATCATCTGAAAGTTGGCTGCGGTCAGGTCATTAAAGGGATCGTTCACCAGTGGATCAATGAACTTCTGCCATTCTGGGCTGAAGCCTGCCTCGTGCGAGTAGGGGGTAAACACAATCCGCTGCGGCACGGTGAGGTTGTTGAACCACGCCGCTTGCTCGCGGGGCCACATATCAAACCAACCCGCAATCTGATAAACGGCGACGGTGTTGGCCGCATTAATCGGCGCTGCCATGCGGAACAGAGACCATGCTTGATAAGCGTACTCGTTGGTCTCAGTCCACAAACTATCACGGAAGGGATGAGCGCGAGAACCCGTGGCCACATTGATATTACACTGGTGCTGCGCCAGCGCGGATGCAGCCAAGGCGCCATCAGTATCCTCGTCAACGGGTACTCTTGGGGCCCGAATATCGGTGCGGTTCACGTTATCGGCCCACGCTTCCAAAAATTCGTAACGGTAAACCCCACCGGGATACACAAAACTGTACAGATCAAACATGGTCATCTGGGGGATGATAGCTTTGAGCGCAGGATGCCCTGAACCGGCGGCCAGCCACTGTACATTGGCGTTGGCCGAAACCCCCGCCATGCCCACTTTGCCACTTGACCACGGCTGAGACACGATCCAATCGATCAGATCGTAAGCATCACGAGAATCTTGATCGCTTAGTTCCGCCGTGCGACAGCCAAAAGAAACCCCGCCCCCTCGTACATCAGAGACCACCAGTGCGTAACCGTGCGACACCCAAAATGACCATAAGGGCAGGTAGCTCGCCAGTGTGATAGGGGCGTCGTTGACCAACCGGGCGCGTCCGTAGCGTTCATGAACGTAAATCACGGGGAAGGTCGTCTCGGCGGGCAGATCAGCCTTGAAGGGCAAAATCACATCCACCGCGATCCGGGTTCCATCACGGACGGTCACATATTGGGAAGTGCGTCTCCACTCCTGATACTCCGGGCTGGTATAGCCTCGATATTCGCCCAACCGGGAAATTTTGGAGTCGTCCTGAGCCGCTGCGGGAGGGACGATCAACGCACTGAGGGCCAGCGTGATCACCATCAAAAGGCTGAATGCGCGAAGGCAGAAGGGTTTCATCAAAAGTCCCATTCTATGTCTGGATGGCAACATAAGATAGATTATAACAAGCCTGACAGGGGGCCTAAAAACGCCCACCCCGCCTTTAGGGGGCAGGGTGGGAGTTCAGAGAGGAGAGAAGGTCGGCTTATTCGGCTTGCGCAGACCTGATCGGGATGATCAGCACCGGACAGGACGCCTTGTGAAGAACGCCCTCCGCCACGCTGCCGAGCGCTAGGCGGCTTAAACCGGTACGCCCATGCGAAGCCATTACGATCACCTCGAAGCCTTCACGGGCTACTTCAATAATCTGATCGACGGCATTTCCGGGGCGTACCTCAACACTGACGGCATAGCCTTGATCATGCAGCCACTCGCTGATCTGCGTTAGATATTTTTCGCGGGCTTGTACCATCTCCCGATGGGCTGCCTGTGCGGCAGGCGTAAATTTGCCCTCAAACATTGCAAGTGGTTGTGCCAGCGAACTGGCTAATGCCGCGACCTCACTCACTGGGTCTTCGGTAACCACAGAGAGCAGGTGAATACGCGCTCCTGCTTCCGCAATACGGAGTGCGTGTTGAAGCGCAGCTTCGGCAAATTGGGAGCCGTCTAAAGTGACCAGCACCTTACCATATCTCATGGTGATCAGCCTCCCCTACCACATCTCTCTATCCAAAGTGTAGCAGAATTTGAGAAGGCAATGATCATAGATTATGGGTGACAAATGTCACAAGCGCCCCTTTTTTACCATGTTTATCTGACAAAATCCCCAAAAAAATCTCCCCCAACCCCACCAGCAGTAAGCTGTACTGAGGGGGATGGGGGAGAGGATAATCCCGTTTTGGGGTTTAAATGCCCACCTTAAGGGCGCTGACCGTTCTCCCTTACTGTTCTACGACCCCTTCGGCAATCCACTGCCGCAAAAGGGCTAACTGATGGTCAGTGAGTTTGGCAAAGTGCCCTTCCGTCAACACTGCAATGATCTTGCTTTGATCGGGGCTTCCGGGGGTGATCACCGGGCCATCAGCGCTGCCTTTAAGCAGACTGGCGTAGTCCGTGACCCGCAGCCCCTTCGAGGGTGAAGCCCCATGACAGGCACTGCACTGCTGATCAAACAGAGGCTGTAAGATCGCATAGGTGGGAGTGCCTGTGAAGTCCTCCAGAAGTGGTGTGGGCAGCACCTGTGTGATTCCCAGTACTGTGGCCAGACCGGGCGCATCAAAGCCTGCATATTTCCAGTCCACCCCGTGACATTGGCTGTTGGAGCAGAAACTGCTGTCATCTTTGCCACCGGGATTTTGGACGTTATGGCAGTTGGCGCAGGTGGAGTCAAAGACCATGTGATGCCGGGCGATCCATGTTGAATCGAGGTGCGACTTCGGTTCGATCCCGGTTGAGAGCGGTAGAAGCGGTTCGATAGCGCCGGGGCGCACCACCTGAGGGATCGAGTGGCACAAGTTGCACTCAAGGCGTACCACCTCACCATCGGCACTGATGTGCTGTCCATCATGGCAGCGGAAGCATCCCGGCGAGTCCTTGTGCCCAGTGTTATTAGGATGGGTTTTCCATGTGAGCTGCTGCTCCGGGTAGTTGCCAAACTGGTACAGTTCTTTCAAGACCTTGATGGCCTCAGTGACCTGATCTTTGCCCTCTGCGTAAAAGTCAGGATAGTTGTCGCGGTAGTAGCTGTCAAGGGAATCAATGGACTCGAGGGCCTGTGCCGTACTCTCGTAATGATCCGAGAGCAGTTCAACACCTCGTACCCGAATGAAGGGGATGGTTGAAGGCAGTAGCTTCGAGGCGATCACCTTGTCAACGGCAGCTTCAGGCGAATCCAGCAGGTGAGCAATGCGATTATGGCAGGTGGTGCAGTCCATTTCGTGGATGGTGTACTGATCCAAATTGCTGGTGTCGATGGGTGAGTTAATGGAGACATACTCCTTCACCTGACCATCAGGGGTTTCAACCCGCACCCATGGAATCTCCTGTTCATCCCGATCTGTCGCAATATACGAGATTTTGTTCTCGATATGCCAGTGAATACCGCGCCCTAAGCCTTCACGCTGGGTGCCGCCGCCAGTGCGCATCACAAGGTAAATGTTGTAGGGTGAATTTTCACGGTTATTCTCGGTGCGTTTGAGGGTACGCAAGCTGTCATCGGAGAATTTCTGAGGATAATGGCAGCGTTCGCAGGTTTCACGAGCGGGGCGCATCTCTGAGGTGCGGATAGGATATTCAAAGTCATCCAAAACCGTTGCAGCCACCAAGCGCAGGTGACCGACCTTACGAAAAGCTTGAATAAGGATCAGATCGCGTCCGATGTGGCAGTCCACGCACAACACCCGCGCATGGGGCGAGACCAGATAAACGGAATATTCTGGGGGCATGGTATGACAAGTCGTGCCGCAGAACTCAACCGAGTTGCTATATTCCCATACAGGGGGAATCGCAAGCAGCAGCCCTATAAAGACGGCCGCGCCACCAAGCATAAACAGCATCGTCCCACGTGAGCGCACCGTTCCGGGTGGAGGAAAAAAGAAATTGCGCAAGCGATTCATGAAGCTGTCTCTCCTCACCTTTTAAAAATTTCCGGATTCAGGTCATTGGATCAATGCCTTCTACAAGCATACGGCAATTTTGCTAACGGCGCAGCAAACTAATGATCACTGGCTCTAGGCGGGTTAAAAGAGGCGGGCCCAGAATCAAACTACCGATGATCGCCGCTGCCACGGAGGTCAACAAAACCGCCGCCGCACCTACATCTTTGCCCACCCGTGCCATTGGGTGCAGCCCGGGGCTGGCAAGGTTGACGGCTGCTTCAATGGCGGCGTTCACAAACTCCGCCATCCAGTTGATGGTGATGGTGAGCAGCAAGATCGCCCACTCTACAGGTGATAAACCCAGCCACAGCCCCAAGAGGAAAACTGTTATCGAAAAAAACGCTTGAATCCGGGTGTTTTTCTGATAGCGGAGCATATAGAGCCAACCGGCAAGCGCATAACGAAAGCTGCGTAAGCGACTGGTGCTGATGATCGGGCTGTAGTGTTCGGGGCGGGTTGCCAGAGTCTCAAGGGTATCGGGGTGCCAGCGCAGTAAAGGACGGCGGGAAGGCGCTTCAGGTTCATTCATCGGGATTTTCCTCAAAGGTGAATCGGGGGACTTCAAGGGCAATTCCCATCGCATCGAGCGCGTCTTTTTGGCGCGCCCACATTAAATCCTGATGTTCAGGGGTATCGTGATCATAACCCAACAGATGCAGGGTTCCATGAATGACCAGCAGGGTCAACTCGTCTTCCATTGAATGCCCCGCTTCGTGGGCATGGCGTTGGGTATAGGGGTAAGCGATGATCAGATCGCCCAGATAAAGCGGCTCCTCCTCGCCTGATTCGGACATCATCGCTCGTAAATCGTCGGGGATCGGGTCGGCCGTAAAAGAGAGGATGTCAGTGGGCGCATCCACCCCACGAAACTCACGGTTAAGGGACTGAACGTGATCATCATCACTGATCAATACCGTGATCGCGGTTGTGGGTGGGGTCTGGTGCGCCTTTAAGACCCATTCCATCGCGGCCCGCATCTGGGCTTCAGGGAGGTTTGGTGCGCCAAACTCGTCTTCGATCTCAAGTTCATACAGGGGTTGGCTCATTAAGTATTTTCCTTCACGGGCAGGTCGGTGGGGATGACGGTCATCTCTTGCGTGTGCGTTTTGGGTGGGGCGGGATAAATGATTCGAGGATGGAACACCCCTTGAAGGGTGTTCACAAAGACCTCTTTAATGACCTTTAATTCCTTGATGGTTAGGCCGCTTTCGTCCAACTGGCCACAGGTGAGCCGAAGCTGGATCAAGTCCTCAATGATGTCCGCGATCTCCTGCTTGTCACGGGTGCGTCGTGAACGCACAATGGTTTCGCTGGCATCGGCCAACATCATGATTGCGGCTTCGCGGGTCTGCGGACAGGGGCCGGGATAGGTGAAGGGGGCATCATTCACCTGCGTTTCGTCCCCACCGACAGCTTCTACCGCTTTGTTGTAGAAATACAGAACACGGGTCGTGCCATGATGTTGCAGGATGTAATCCACAATCACTGCGGGCAGGTGGTTTTTTCGGGCCATCTTCGCCCCCTCGATCACATGATTAATGATGATCCGGGCGCTGTCTTCAGGGCGCAGGCGCTCATGGGGGTTAACCCCTTCTGCTTGATTCTCCACAAAAAAAGGCGGCGCGGTGAGTTTGCCAATGTCGTGATACAGGGCTCCCACCCGTACCAGCGCAGCGTTCGCCCCGATCTGTTCTGCTGCTAGTTCAGCGAGGTTGGCCACCTGAAGGCTGTGTTGATAAGTTCCGGGGGCTTCTCGAAGCAAACGTTGAAGGAGTGGTTGATTGGGCTGCGAAAGCTCCAACAGGCGCACACTGCTAGGCAAGTTAAAAATCCGGCTCACCAAGAATAAACCCACCAGCCCCAGCCCGGCCGCAAGCCCACCGTTAAGCAGGCTGGCCGGGATCGCACCCACAATCTGAGCCGCATCCGCGCCGCTCCGGGTTAAGCCAAAAAGGATCGTGATCGCCACGTTCACCACTGCGATGGTGAGTCCGGCGGTGAAATAACCGCTCAGGTGATCACGGTCGCGCATGACCAAAATACCCGCAGCGCCCCCCGCAGCCACAATCGCGGCAAATTGGAGTGAATTGCCCGTTGCCAAACCAACCAGCGCCGCCAAACCCGCTGTGAGTGCCCCTGCCACCTGTGAATCCACAAACGCGACGAGGATCAGAGGAAAGGCAGAGGCCGGGAAGAGGTACGAAAGAGTCCCGCCTTCACCCCCAAACATCCGTGAGCCAGCCAAAAACACCAGCAGCAGTCCGCCGATCAGGGCCATCCGGGGCTGATCCCGAAGCAGATCAGGGTGAAACCGATGAAGGTAAGTGATCATCAGCCCATACAGCAGAGCCACTGCCAACACCGCACTGGCCACCGTGCGCCACCGTTCATCGGTAGGACGGAGCAACCCTAACTGGCGCAGCGCCTCCATATCCGCATCGCTGACCACCGCCCCAGCGCGCACCACGATCTGACCCTGAATGAAACTGCGGGTGACGGGTTTCACCGCCTCCGCAGCGGCAATTTTAGCGGACTTGGTGCGTTCGTCGTTGTAAAAGGTATTGGGGCGGATAAGTCCCTTCACGACAGCGATGATGAGTGTCGCTTGTTCGTCCGAGACCGTGATGCTTACCAGATTGGGCAGGTTGTTGACCACTGACCATAAGGTGTCTTCCCGAATTTCGTTGCGCATTACCCGTTCTAACATGGACATGGTCTGGGAATCAACGATCTGCCAACCAGCCTCGTCCAACCCCAGAATCTTGAGGTATTCCTCATCGCTGAGCGAAATGATCGTATTGGCGCTTAGATCTGCGGCGCGCTGGTCCACGGCAGCATACAAATCCGCTCGAATGTTGGCAAAGTAGTCCAGAAGCTGGCGGGCAATCCGTATCTGATCGCGCAGGACGCCGGGGTTGGGGGGATCATAAACCCGCTGTACCCCATCTGCGGCCGCCTTCCGGGCCAGATCAGTCAATACCTGACTTTCATAAGTCAGGCTGTAGGGGGCAGTGATGTCCTGTGGCGCGACCTGTCCTGCTGCAGAAAGGCTCACCTCTGCGGAGGGAGCAAAAGCGGAATAGGCAAGGATCACCACCGCACCCACGATAAAAATGCCGCTCATGACGGCGTTGTTGATCCGTCGCAAAACGACGGTTTGGTTTTGGAGCATTAACCGCCTAACAGGGCCTTCACCACCTCATTCACGAGCTTGCCATCGGCCCGCCCTTTGACCCTCGGCATGAGGACTTTCATCACATTCCCCATCTCTTTGGCGGTCTTCGCGCCGGACTCGCTGATCGCTTTGCGCACTTCCGCCTCCAGTTCCTCACGGGTTAACTGTTGGGGCAGATAGGTTTCGATCAGGGTCACTTCATACTGTTCCTTGTCGGCAATATCCGTGCGTCCGGCTTTGGTTGCTTCGCTGATACTGTCCCGGCGGCGCTTGATCTCCCCGGTCAGAATACCTAAGACATCATCTTCAGTGAGCACCTTACGGGAATCGACCTCTACCTGTTTGATCGCCGAGGCAATCACCCGCAGCGCGTCGCGCTTGGCCGTATCACCAGATTTCATCGCATTTTTCAGGTCTTCCTGAATCCGTTCTTTAATCGCCATGAGTTTCTTTCTTTTGTTTCCTTCGGTATAGGGATCAACCTGACGGCCATGTCATACGCCGGCCTGCCATTAAGTGCCAGTGGAGGTGAAATACACTCTGCCCGCCATCCCTGCCGATGTTGGTCACTAGACGGTAGTCAAAAGTCGCAAAGCCCTCCGCATGGGCGATCTTGGCGGCGGTGACGATCAGTTTGCCCAACAAGGGGGCGTGCTGTTCCTCAGCTTCGGCTGCGCTGTCAAGGTGAATGCGCGGGATGATCAGATAATGGATGGGCGCACTGGGGTGAATATCCTTAAAGACCACCACTTCCGCATCTTGGTATACAATCGAGGCGGGCATATCCCCCCGCGCAATCTTGCAAAAAATGCAGTCCTGCCTGTCCACACTGGCTCTCCTGCTGGCTTGAGTTGTCTGAGACGACTCTATTCTACCACGCCGTAAAGCAGACGATCCTGAGGATCATATTCACGTAGACGTACTGGGGTGATTCGGTTGGTGAACACCTCAGGCGCGATCAGGCGCACCCGTAAAAAGGTATCGGTATAACCGTTGTTGAGGTAGCCACCTTCGGTTGCACCGCTGACCGCCTCCCACAGGATGGGCACTTTGCGCCCCACATGTGCCTGAGCGAAGGCGCTTTCAGCCCGCCGGGCGATCTCGTGCAGGCGTTCGCTGCGTTCCTTTTTGACCTCATCCAAGATCTGATCAGGAAGTCGGATCGCGGCTGTGCCGGGGCGCGGGCTGTAACGGAAGATGTGCATCCCCGCGAAGTTCATCGCCTCCGCAAAAGCGGCGCTGATCTCAAATTCGGCATCACTCTCGCCGGGGTAACCAACGATCATATCAGTAGCGATAGCTGTGTTGGGGATATGAGTCCGTGCTTCATCCATCACCGCTCGAAACTCGCGCTGGGTGGTGCGGCGGATCATGCGCTTTAGGGTGGCGTCACATCCGCTCTGTAAGGGCAAATGGAGATGGGGGCATAGGCGCGGATTTTGCCACAGGCGGAAGAACCCCGCCGAGATTCCCCACGGCTCTAGCGAGGACAAACGGATTCGGGGGAAGTCGGTATCCTCTAACAGCGCTCGGATCAACTGGGACAGTCCGTCAGTTTGTCCCAGATCGTGTCCATAACTGCCCAGATGCACCCCGGTCAGAACAGCCTCCTGATAACCAGAGGCATGAAGGGCTTGGGCTTCCTTTAAGATCGCTTCAAGGGGTCGGCTGCGGCCTTGGCCCCGCGCAATCCGGGTCACGCAGAAGGCACAGTGACGATCACAGCCATCTTGCACCTTCAGAAAGGCACGAGTCTTGCCCCCCGCGCCAACAAGCGGCTCCCTCAGCAGCGGCTCGTGATCGTATTGTTCAATCTCTGCCATCGGTTTTTGGGTGAGGATCGAGACCAGCGAATCCTTGGCCAGATTGTTGATCACTTGGGCGACACCCGGCAGCACAGAAATCTCCTCCGGGGCAATATGGGCGTAGCAGCCGGTGACCACAATTTGGGCTTCGGGGTTGGCCCGACGCATCTGATGGATGGTCTGGCGACTGCTGCGCACTGCCTCCGCCGTAACCGCACAGGTGTTCACGATCACCAGCGCGGCGGTTTCCGGGCCGGGCGCGATCTCATAACCTGCCCCGGCAAACTGCCGCGCCATGCGGTCAATTTCGCCTTGATTGAGTCGACAGCCAAGCGTTCTCAGATGCACTCGTGTTGTCATCGTTTTGTTTTCCATCCCCACCTAGAGCCATCTTGAGATAAACCACCGGTTCCAAGCCGTTTCCCAGTTCAAGGTGCAGCAGGCGATCTTCCCCAAACCCAAGCCGTCGATAGAGCGCCAGCGCTTGGGTGTTGCGCAGCGCTGCACCGATCTCGATATGGGTTTTACCCCACCCTTGGGCAACCCCAATCAGGTGATGGATGAGGGCTGTCCCGATGCCCTGATTGCGATAGGCCGGAGCGACGATCAGGTCACTGATCTCGACCACTTTGGCCCACGACAATAACTGCCCATAACCGATCACCTGCCCGTCACAAACGGAGACGGCGGCATAACCGCGCCCTTTGGCTGCGAATTTCTCTACCCGATCAAGCATTTCCGCGATTATATCCGTCTCCCATTGCTGCCAACAGGAGCGCTGAAGATCAGAAGCATCCTGAGGCGTGGCGCGGCGTAGTGAGTACCTCAACATCACTCACACTCCACCGCGAGGGTTAAGGTTATCGCGTGGGGTGAGTGCTGGCGGATACGAGGGCGCACCCGGCAGCATCGGGGTAACCTGCGGCGTTGGGGTAGGTGTGGGCGGCACATAATTGGGATCAACTGTGGGGTAGCGGGGATGAGCGATGATCGTGAACTTGGAGAGCGGGTAGTAACGAATCCACGCCTGCCCCACAATCAGATTTTTGTTGATCGGGCCAAAGTTGTGGCTGTCAAAGCTGTTGCTGCGGTTATCCCCTAAGATGAAGTATTCATCATCCTTCAGAATCCACATGCCACTGCACGTGCAGAAGTTGTTGACATAAGGTTCTTCGAGCAGGGTTCCGTTGGCATAGACACGCCCTTCCCGGATTTCGATGGTCTCACTCGGCAGCCCAATGATCCGTTTGATCAGATCGTCGCTGGTGCTGTTGCGAGGGTTATGAAGGACAACCACGTCGCCGCGTTGAGGCGCGCCAAAAAAATACGCGGAACGATTCACAATGACCAGATCGCCCGTCTCAAAGTTGGGCTTCATGCTGGGACCTTCAACCACTGCCCGGGCTGTCATCAGGTTGATGGGGGTATAGGTGATCACAATAAGCAGCACGATCTCGATCACATCCCGTACAAGCCGCCGATGAGCGCGCAGCCGAGGGCGCTCCGATGGGCGAAATGTGTGCTCTTCGGGTTCAGGGGCAGGGGTTTCAAACTTGATTCCGTCGGTCATAGATGAAGCACTTCCTTATATGCCTGATTTCCATGGAGACATCTGCACTCAACCCCCAAACATCTCCGACTCTGGGGTAGGGTTGAGGGTAGGTAGGGGCATCCGCGTTGGGGTGGGTGGCAGCGGGATGTAAGTTGGGTTCACCCGCCCATAATCCGGGTGGTGAATGATACTGAATTGGTTCAACGGGAAGTAGCGAATCCATGCCTGCCCCACGATCAAACGGCGGGGAATAGACCCGAAGCTGTGGCTGTCATGGCTGCTGCCCCGGTTATCGCCCAACACAAAATACTCATCCGGGCCCACATACCACAACCCATCACAAATGGCGTCGCAGAATTTGGCGATATAGGGTTCTTCGAGCATCGACCCATTGATGTACACCCGTCCGTCCAAAATTTGCACGGTCTCACCCGGCAAACCGATCACCCGCTTGATGAAGTCCTCCTGAGGGTTGTTCGGGTTATGGAGTACAATCACATCACCCCGTTGAGGGGCATCAAAGAAGTAAGCAAAACGATTCACGATGATGAGCTGCCCAGTCTCAAAGTTAGGTTTCATGCTTGCCCCCTCAACCACAGCGCGTGCGGTGGCCACATTGACCAGCGTGTAGATCGAAGCGATGAGCAAGATGATCTCGCTGGCATCACGCCACAGCGCCCCACGCGAGACCAATCGCGGGCGTTTTTGGGGGTGGATTTCAGGATTTGGCAAACCAACCTCAAGACATCTTCAGTACCCAAAGATTGTAGCACCACCCATCGCACTGCTCTAGGGTTGGTTGTGAAGCTCAAAGCAAACACTAAAAAAGGGCCGGGGGATGAGGTCTTTTCCACTCCCTAAGCAAGCACTTATCGATCCTTGAACCATTGCCGGATACAATTGAGGCGCCTTGGCTGGGTAGGAATCAACCAGTGGAGCGGGTGTTGGGTGATGATCAGGCGACAACTTCAATTTGTGCTTCCGGTGCTTGTAATCATGATGGCGCTTCTTGCCTGTGCGGGCACGGATACCCCAGTGGTGTATATCACCGCTACCCCTCAAC
>JACSRJ010000107.1 GCA_014879835.1 Anaerolinea sp. | reverse complement strand
GACGGGTTCGATTTCCTTCCCGTTCTTACTTACTGCGATTTACTATCACGTCTCAGTTGTTAAGGTGCTTTTTTGCTCGCCGCATTTCGCTGCGTGCGGGGTACATTTTACTATAGGCTTGGGGTGACGCAAGGGTCAATTTTGAAATTCTCCAAAATTGGTCGTTTATGGGCTTCTGGAGGCATTTGCAGGGGAGTGCGACCTCCCTTCAAGCCCGCCAACGGCCGGATTTGGTTCTGGCAGTTAATGGCGAAAGACGACCTTAAGGGTCAAGCGTCCCAAGCGTATTTCATCACCATCACGCAGCACCCGTACCTCACGCGGGTGAAGCCGCTGCCCATTAATGAAAGTATGGTTACGGCTGCTTAGATCAGTCACATGCACCGTGTATTCATCCCGATTGAGCGAGACATGAAGCCGGGATACACCCAAGTTTTCAGCATCAAAGGGGGCTAGATCAATATCTGGCTTCATGGGACTGTCTGGGGAAGAACGTCCAATCACGACTTCCACCTCACCAGTGACCTCCACTGGGATTGATGAGCCTCGAATGATCAACAACAGTTTTGAAGTCTGCCCAAAATAGGCCGTCCCCAAACGATCACGTGGATCACCAGAGGATTCCGTAAGTCCTTTGGTTGCGCCACTTGGGGCATGCGTGGGACTCTGAAGTAAAGACCCGCAGGAGAAGCAGTATTTGTCCTTTGCTCGATTCTGCTTACCACACTGGGAGCAGAATACTTTGCCTTCTGGGGCTTGTTCCCCAAAGCCCGTCACAGGTTGGGCTGTCTGAGGCGAACCCGCCGCGTTGATCGGGCGAATGACCGATGACTTTTTCGCGGGAGTACTACCTCCTTTTGCTTGTTCTAGTAGAAAACTGTTGCTCTCACGGGTTTCCCACTGCCGGACTAAAAGGTTGAGCTGACTGCGCTCGCTTTGATCAAGCTGATCTACATGTCCCTGAAGGGCCTTAATCGCTATTTCCATGCTGGCGCCAGTCTGTCGAAGGCGAATGTACTCAGTATAAATATCCATAAAGTTGGCGGGCATTATTTTTTCTCCCCTGCAATCCCGACACCATCCATTTTAACGAAAATTGTGTTGGAAGTGGGAAAGACTTTTGCCCGCATCCCCCTATGACCACTTTGCGGTCGTGGTTAGGGGGATAAGGGCAGGTGCGTAACCTTCTATAAAAGGTAAACAGGTTCAACTCCCTAAAAAAACGGATTGTGTGATTGGGCTGAAGCCCGTCCCTCACCATCCTCAACCATGTTATACTCGCTTTCACGATCCATCATAGAGGTTTTAGGGAATCATGCGCTTTTTGGTCACGGGAGGGGCTGGTTTTATTGGTTCCGCGCTGGTCAATCGACTGGTCTCAACCGGCCATGAGGTGCGGGTTCTTGATGATCTGAGCGCTGGTGATCCGGCTGCTTTACATCCGCAGGCAATCCTCACACGGGGTGATGTGAATGACATCCCCAAGTTATGGACGCTGCTTCAGGGGGTTGATTGCGTTTATCATCTAGCAGCGCGGGTTTCCGTGCCCGAAAGTGTGCTTTATCCACGCGAATACAATGCGGTCAATGTAGGGGGCACTGTAAGTGTGCTTGAGGCGATGCGGGCGGTTGGAGTCAAGCGGGTGGTGCTCAGTTCTTCAGGGGCAGTGTATGGTGAACAGCCACAGCAGCCGCTCCGTGAGGATATGCCTCCAGACCCACGTTCGCCTTATGCGGTCAGTAAATTAGCGGCGGAGTATTACCTACGCACCACGGGAATCCTGTGGGGTATTGAAACGGTCAGCCTACGCATCTTTAACGCTTACGGCCCCGGCCAGCAGCTTCCGGCAGCACACGCGCCCGTCATTCCTCAGTTTTTGAAGCACGCCCTTCGAGGTGGCTCCCTAATCATTCATGGGGATGGCGAACAAACCCGCGATTATGTATATATCGATGATGTTGTGGATGCCCTCATTGCGGCGGCCGCTGCCCCGGAGGTCAATCGTTTGGTGATCAATGTGGGCAGCGGCGTAGAGACCAGCACTAATGCCCTTGTTGATTTGATTGGCAGGGTGCTTCAAAAGGAACTGACTCCGCTTCATACCAATACCCAAAGCGGCGGCGTCTCCCAAATGCAGGCCGATCTGACCCTCGCCCAGCAAAAATTGGGATTCCAGCCCAAAATCCGTTTGGACGAAGGGATCAGCAGAGTGCTAATGCTTGATCCTCGCTTTGGGAAAGCCAGCCCATGATTACCATCGCTCTTGCCGATGATCATCCGTTGATTCGCAAAATTTTGCGTCAGGAACTGGAACGCAGCCTCGATTTTCAGGTGCTGTGGGAGGTGGGCGAACCGGATCAACTGCTGTCCGCCATCCACCACCAACCGCCTGATGTATTGGTGCTTGATCTGACCTTCAGCGGTACGGGCTTTGAACCTGCGGCCGCGGTGCGTGATTTGCGGGCACGCTTGCCTGCACTCAAGATTCTGATCCTGACTGCTCAAGATGATCCCGTTTGGGTCGAGGAACTGCTCCGCGCCGGGGCCCATGGTTATGTGGTTAAGAGTGATGATCTTTCGCTGCGTCTTGCCGAAGCGATCCGGGCGGTAGCGGCCGGGCGTCCTTTCCTCTCCCCAAGCGCCGCCGGAAGTCTAGTGCAGGCCAAACGGCGCTTCAGTCTGACTCCTCGTGAGCGGGCGATTTTGCGCTTGGCAGCGGAGGGACGCTCCAATCCGGAGATCGCTCAGGCACTGGCCATCTCTGATGGGACTGTGCGCAATCATATCTCAAATATTTATACCAAGCTCAATGTAACCACTCGTGAAGCTGCGATCAAAGCCGCCCAACAGCTTCGAGAGCTACCGAAACCCAATGCGGGGCTGCGTCATGAACTGCGTACTCCGCTGCATACACTGATGGGTTTAGCCCGCCTGCTGGAGACAAAATTGGGGCGTGATGGCCACATTGGGGCAGACAGTGCCCCCCTCATTCAGCAGATTGTACTCGAAGCTGAAAGGTTGGATCACCTCATTGGTGATCTGATGGAGTGAGTAAAGTTCTATGGCGATCATCTTGTATGTGGAGGATCACCCTCCGGCCCAGTTGTTAATGGGCGCTGTGGTGGCGGAGATGACCATCCATACCCTGATCACTGCCGGGAACGGTGAACAGGCCCGTCAGGCTGCCCTTCAGCACCGCCCTGCTCTTTACATTGTTGATCTCGACCTGCCTGATACCGATGGGGTGAGTTTGATCCGCCAGCTAAAGCAGATCCACTCCGCATCAGCGGTATTGGTCTCAGCTTATGCTGAATCGGTCGATGTGGAGCGTCTTTCTGGCATTGTTGATGCTTATCTAGCGAAACCTCTGGACCCAACCGATGTGGCGCAGATTATTGAACATACCCTTACCGGATCAAACTGAAACCCCAGAGCGCGTCCAGCGGCAGGCTTCCACTCGGATTCGGCGCTACTGGACGGTGCAGATCGGTCTGATGTTATTGGGCACGCTGGTCTTATGGGCTTCGGCGGAAGCACAGCAGGTCGCGTTTGCGGATATTTACCTAATTCCAGTGTTGATCAATGGCTATTTATTGATCGCGGGGATGCTGTCCCACATTACCGATTTCTGGCTGCTGAGTATGGTCGGCGGTTTTGCCTTTCAGGGGATGCTGGTAGATGGCTTGGGCGGTGTGACCTCGATCTCTTTTATGCTCCCCTACACCTTCGCCGCGATGATCCTTCCCGGCAGGCGACGTACTTTCATTCAAGTGACCTGTGTGCTGGCATTTTGGGTCAACCTGATGTATGAGATTCTGCCGGCCGTGCCTCAGCTTCAACCTCGGCGTTTGATTCTGGTCAGTTACAACATCCTGATCGCCACCCTGACATTTCAAACCCTGCGCTTTCTCAACCGACTCGCGGTGGAACTGAACACCGCCTATGTGGCCCAAGAAGTGACTCAGCGCAGTCAGCAGTTTTTGGCACGGGTAAGCCACGAACTGCGCACCCCCCTCAATTCGGTCTTGGGCTTTGCCAAAATGCTGCGTCGGGCTGACCTTGTGGAGCCGCAAACCAGCTATCTCAAACAGATTGTAGAAGAAGGGGAGCAGCTCAATAAACTGGTGAGTGATCTCCTTGACAGCGCCCATTTGGCCACGGGGAAAATGCGGCTCAATCTGGCTGAGGTTGAGGTCAATGCGGTGTGTGAGACCGTCGCAGGAGAAGCCCGATCCGCCCTGAAGCCATCGGTAAATCTGCACCTGCATCTTAGCCCTGATCTGCCTAAAATTCAGGCGGATGAGCTACGCCTGCGTCAAATTGTGCGCAACTTGACCGTAAACGCTGCCAAATACACCGAACACGGCGAGATTCGGATCAGCACCAGTGTGCGCGGCGGGCTGATGTTGATCTGTGTAAGCGATACCGGGCCGGGAATCCCTGAAAAAGAGTACGAGATGGTTTTTGTGCCCTTTGTGAAGCGCGATAACCGTACTTCCGGGGTGGGTTTAGGCTTGGATATTGCCCGTCAACTGACCCGATTGCATGGGGGGGACATTCGTCTTGAGAGTGAAGTCGGGCAGGGCAGCAGCTTCATCGTAGAACTGCCTCTTATCCACCCGAAAACTCCGCCCACTGTGGTAAAATGATCGCGGATCGAAACATCTGGAGCATTGCTTTATGGCGCTGCGCGTTTTTAACGTCCTAAAACGTGAAAAAGTGGACTTCGTGCCCATCACCCCCGGCAAGATCAATATGTATGTCTGCGGCCCGACAGTCTACGACAATTCTCACCTCGGACATGCTAAAACCTATCTATCTTTTGATATGGTGGTACGTTATCTCCGTTACCGGGGCAACGATGTCCTTTATGTCCAGAATCTGACCGATGTTGGTCACCTGCTTGACACGGGTGAAGATCGCATTCTGAAAAAGGCGCGACAGGCGTCGGCGTTACCTATGCAGGTGGTCGAAACCTATGCGCGCAGTTATTTTGAGGACATGGACGCGCTTGGGGTCACTCGTCCGGACATCAGCCCTCGCGCCAGTGGACACATCCCAGAGCAAATTGCGATGGTCGAGACCCTAATCCATAAGGGACATGCCTATGTCGCAGATGATGGGGTGTATTTTGATGTGGGCAGTTATCCCGAATATGGCAAACTCTCCAATCGACGGGTGGAGGAAGGCGAGGCTGGCTCCCGTGCCTTAAAAGGCAAGGGGAAACGCAGCGCTGAAGATTTCGCCCTGTGGATTCTGGCAACTGAAGAACACATCCTTCAGTGGGACAGCCCATGGGGACGAGGGTATCCGGGTTGGCATATCGAGTGCTCCGCCATGGCAGGCAAGTATCTAGGCGCCACCTTCGACCTTCATGGCGGCGGGATCGATAATATCTTCCCCCATAATGAGTGCGAGATCGCCCAAAGCGAGGCGGCCAATGATGCGCCCTTCGCCAACTATTGGCTGCTGGTGGGCAGCCTGACCGTTGATGGGCAAAAAATGTCCAAGAGTCTGGGCAACTTCGTGACCCTCAAGGACGCGCTCAAACGCCACCGCCCGGAGGTGATTCGTTACTTCATCTACCAGTCGCATTACAGCAACCCTATCGATTATAGTGATGGGGCATTGGAGGCAGCAGGTAGTGGTTGGGAACGGATGATGACCGCAGTACGCTTCGCCCGTGATAAACTGCGCCATCCCGTGGCGGGGGTTAGTCCGGATGCAGCCAGCATCTTCCTGCCGGTGCTGGAAGACTACAAGGCGAAATTCATTGAGGCTATGGATGATGACTTCAACGCGCCCAATGCAATTGCGATCCTGCAAAGTCTGACCACCGAGGTGAACAAGCTGCTCAACAGCGCCCAACCCGTAGGTGTTGAGGTACTCAAGGCGATCAATGATCATTACCTTGAACTGGGGGGTAAAGTGCTGGGCATCGTGCCTGAAGCTGAGTCCACGTCCGGTGCAGATGCGGCTCGTTTGGAGGGGGTGGTGCGGATGCTGATCGAGATGCGGGCGCAGGCCCGTAAGGAGAAGCAGTTTGCCCGCGCCGATCAGATTCGGGATCAACTTAAGGATTTGGGGATCGTCCTTGAAGATCGGGCGGATGGCACTTTCTTCCGGGTAGAGTGAGGGGCGATACGACGTCATGGGGGACGTCCCCGCAAAATGACCCCCCTCTCTCATTATGGTGGAAAAGAGGGTAGGGGGATTAGAAGGGTAGCAGCTCAACTTGGTGAGACTTTCCCCTAACCTCTGCCCCTTTCCCTCAGCCCGCACGTGGGAGAAGGGGGCAAACCCTGAATGATCAGGACGAAGGTTCCTCAATCAAGCCGTTTGAGACTGTACTGACCGTGCAGTGATTGGGTGGTGAACTCAGTCAATCCCGAAAAGATGAGGATCACCTCCGGATGTGCATCGTTGACCTCAAACCGCCCTTGAGCATTGGTGCCCCCAATGGTGAAAGGGATTACCGTTGGCGTCTGACCCATTGCCACCGCCTGCACCAAATAACGCCCCGGCAGATGGTTGTTAACCTGCACCCAGCCTTCGGCTATCCAGCCTGAATTGGCGTCCTCGACATCATCCACAAAACCGATTTCTGGAATTTCGATCTCATCAATGACCATACCATTAAGGTTTAGGGCTGCGTCAGTCAGGTAGGCAAAGCGAATCAGCACTTCTGACCCCGTATAAGGTGTCAGATCAACCTGTTCCTTAGCCCAGTTGCCTTGACCAGTATACGCCTGCCCATAGGGATTGTTATCGCTGGCGGGTTGGGTTCGGGTTGCTCTCAAAGGTGTCCACGTTTTGCCTTCATCGCTTGAGACTTGCACAAAGCCAAAGTCCCAGTCCTCCTCAATGTCGTACCACAATCGATATGTGAGTGTGGCTTTGTCAACTGTGCGCAGATCAAAGCGCCGGGTCAGACGACTTTCAATATCATCACCCCGGTTACTCCACCAGAAGGTATTGGTCTCCGTTTCAAAGGGCAGCAGTTGGGTGATTAAGTCGCCGCTAAAGTCCAGTTGATAGCGCCCCGGATGGGTAATTGAGAGGTATGCAGCTCCCCATGGAGTCAGGGATAACTTCTGAACGCTGCCGACTTTTGCGGGTTGCAGTGTAGGACGTTTTAGTTTGAAAGGCATGGGTGCATAGGCATAAGGCGCACCGGGAGCGGACAAAATCACATTAGCGGCGGTCCACTCTGCAAAAAAAGTGTCGATGGTATATTCCTTGCCCGTAACAGGATCAACGGCGTTGAGAGTCTTAAGAGTCTGGGCAACCCCCTCCCAATCATCAAGGGGATTCTGGGCCAGAAGGCGAAGTCCGTCCTCCCCAAAATGTGACCAGAAATAAGCCGCAAACTGAAATGAAGCCCCATAGTGTGCGTAGGAATCCTCTAGTGCCGACCATGTGTTAAGCTGCGTTTGGGGCGCATCCGCAAAGGCCTGAGCGCTGTCCAGCGGGGAAGTATATCCTGTCAGGGCAGCAGCCAGTTCGGCCATGCCCTCATCCAGCCATACACTTTCGTTGGTGTCGTTGTGGGCATGAATCATGTGCTGGAACTCATGAGCCAGCACCCCCTCATAAAAATCTGAACCGATCAGGGTGGTCATGCCATCAAGGTTGACCAGAAACATCTGATGTTCGTTGCTGTAGGGTATCACAAGACGTGAATATTCACTGTCGGCATCATAATAGGCTGCAACCCCCGTGCCCAGATTGCCCGCGTGGACAATGTGTAGGCGGGGATCGCCATCAATGCCGGGGCTTTCCTCCGTACCAAAAGCGTCCCTCACCGTAGGCGCAATCACTTCCTCAAAATGACGCATACTGACTCGCAGCTTTGCCAGATCGACAGTACGCCCTACCTGTACCCATGCCCCAATGCCATCGCTGAGGTACACCAAGCGGGCCTCAAAGTCGAACCGCTTGGCCGTATCGAGACTGACAGCAGTAAAGGTTTTGGTCATGCCCTCGGTGTAATGGGGAGGCGCGGTAGGCGGTGGCGGCACATCCCCCACACCAAGGAGGCGACGGGCTAGATCGAGCCGATCACGCGGGGGAATGCGCGCCTGCTGAAGGGTTTTGTAGGTCTCCATACCGACTGAGTCTTGCGATTTTGCGGGCAGAACGCCTGCCATTAACACCACAATCAACACCAAATACCAAAAACGGCGAATACCCATATTTGCTCCCATAACCTCATTGAATTAGGTGCTGCGCACGTGCCCCAAAATTACCCTCCCCAAAGCCCTTACACGCCGCAGGCAGGAGTCCGGGGTGTTTCATTCTTCAACTGTGTAAGGCTTATGAATAAAAAACGGCGTCTCCCCATGTGTGGAGAGACGCCGCCAAGCTGCTCTCAAATACGATTTAGTACCGGGAGACCCCGATCCCAAAGACAGAGGGCGGCAGATGAATACCAGAGGCTTCGATCCGGTCAATGAACTTCGGACGCAGCCCCGTAGGACGAATACGCCCGATGACCTTACCCGCTTCCAGACCCGTCTGCTCAAACTCGAAGATGTCGGACATGGTAATCACGTCACCTTCCATACCCTGAATCTCAGTGATCTTGGTGACCTTACGAGTACCATCACGGAGGCGCTCCTGCTGTACGATTACGTCCACTGCGGCTGCGACCTGCTCACGGATGGCACGCACAGGCAGATCCATGCCTGCCATCAGGCACATGGTTTCCAACCGGGCCAGACAGTCACGAGGGCTGTTCGCGTGGGCTGTGGTCAGAGAACCATCGTGACCGGTATTCATGGCCTGAAGCATATCCAAAGCCTCACCCCCACGGCACTCCCCAACCACAATGCGGTCGGGACGCATACGAAGGGAGTTGATCACAAGATCGCGGATAGTCACTTCGCCCTTACCTTCGATGTTGGGTGGGCGCGATTCGAGGGTAACCACATGCTCCTGCCGAAGCTGAAGTTCGGCTGCGTTTTCAATGGTCACAATGCGCTCATCGTTGGGGATGAAGCCCGAAAGTACGTTGAGCAGGGTTGTTTTCCCTGAACCAGTACCCCCAGAAACCACTCCATTGAGCCGCGCCACCACACATGCCGCCATGAACTCCGCGATCTCTTTGGTGAACGAACCAAAGCGGATCAAGTCCTCAACGGTGAGGGGTTTTTTAGAAAACTTTCGGATGGTGATCGTCGGGCCGCACAGCGCCAGCGGGCGGATGATCGCATTCACACGGGAGCCATCAGGCAGACGTGCGTCCACCAACGGTGAACTTTCGTCAATACGACGCCCCAGCGGGGAGACGATCCGATCCAGCACCCGCAGCACGTGATCTTCGTTCTCAAAAACCACCGTGGAGCGGCTCAGACGCCCACGCTGCTCAATGTAGATGTTCTTGGGTCCGTTGACCATGATTTCGGAGATGGTCTCCTCGGCAAGAAGCTGCTCTAAAGGCCCCAAACCCAAGATTTCCGCCACAATCTGCTCAAAGAGTTTTTGGCGTTCGGTACGGGCGAGCATCACATTCTCTTCATTGAGAATCTGATTGAAGGTTTCCTCGATCTGGGCCCGAACTTCAGGCGAGCGGGTGTCAATCGAGGGATCAAGTTCCGCGAGGAGTTTCTGCTGTACCCGTGAGCGCAGTTCTGAGTAACCCTGTCCACCGCTTACACCTTGGCCGGCAGTAGGCATCACCCGACGGTTACGAATCTGCTCCAAACGCGAACTTTCCCCGCCCCCCTGCTGGGGTGGTGGGGTATTGGGTTGAGGGGCATTGCCGCCACCTTGCTGCTGCGGCTGCTGCTGCCCGCCACCCCCTTGCTGTTGTTGTCCCCTTTGAATCCGACTAAGTAAAGACACCGCTCATCCTCCTCACCATCACAACCCATCTCACTCGTTTACGGTCATCCTCCAAACAAACGCCCAAAACGCGACTTAGGCGCTTGGTTTGCACTGGTCTGATCCTGCTCCTCAAGCTGTGGGGAGAGGTTCGTTCGCAGGGTATCCGCCAGCGCCACCAATTCCTTGGCAGGTGATTGGTTGCGATCTCTAGCGATGACACTCACCCCGCGATTCACCGAGTACAGCACCCGTTTTTCATCCATCGGGATGATCGTCAATGCCTGCCGCCGCATCTTGGACTCGATTGCGGCGATCTTGAGGGTGATCCCCGCCTTTTCCAGATCAGCCGTGTAGCGATTGATGACAAAGACCGTCTTCTCTTGAGGATACTCAAAACTGTCTAACAATTCCATTACAGCTAGAGTATTCCGTACTGCAGGTAGGGTGGGGTTCACCACCAACATGATTCGGGCCGCCATATCAAAGAGCGCCAGCGCCAGATCATCTAGTGCCGTCGGGATGTCTACCACAATGTAGTCAAAACGTCCCTTAAGCTTTTCGATCAAGGTGGGAATACGATCCTTAGGCACCAGATCAGCATCCGCCGGACGGTGTGGCGCACACAATACCCGCAAGCCGGAATCATGGGTGACCAACACATTTTCGACCAGATCCATATCCAAATCGTCAACGTTTTTGATCAGGTCTACGATGGTTGCCTGTGGTTTCAAGTTGAGGAAAATGCTCACATCCCCAAACTGAAGATCGCAGTCCACCAGCAAGACTTTGGTTCCTTCGCGCATGAGCGCTGCGGCCATATTGGTGGCAACGGTGGTTTTACCAGCCCCACCCTGAGGGCTGTAAACCACGATCACATGAGTCTCACGCCCATCCGCAGCCAGCGATTTTTTGCCAGCACCCTCATCCGTATTGATGGTGATGTTGCGGAAGGTCTGTTCCTGAATCTCATACACCCGGCGTACCGTAGCGTAGAGTTCTTCGGCAGGGGTTGGTTTGGTAAGGAAGTCCTTTGCGCCGGCTGCCATGGCGCGCCGGATATATTCCGCCTCCCCCTGCACCGACATCATGATCACGGCCATGGCCGGCATGGAGCGGCGCAGTTCATTTGCGGCTGCGATCCCATCCATATCAGGCATGTTGATGTCCATCAGGACGATGTTGGGCACCAAATCTCGTGCTAGATCAAGCCCTTCGCGCCCGGTGCTGGCGGTAGCGATAACATCAAAATCCGGCTCAAATTGGAGCAGTTTTTTGAGGTTCTCCCGTGCTTCGGGGATGTCATCCACAATCAGGATTTTGATCTTTTTTCTCAGGTCAGTCATGGCATTTTCCTCAAGCTGCCATCAGATCAGTTGCCCACATCCACAAAGCTGATTTCGTTGCTCAAAGTCAAACGGCGGATCGAGCGGATCGCTGGTTCCAGCGCGTAGGGCAACCGAGGTGGTTGGGGCACATTGTAGGTGTTGATCATGTATTCCAGTGTGACCGCCGTAGTGGTCTGGGTTCGGTCAAGATCACGCGAGGAACGTAGCGCCAAGGTGATCGGCAGACGGGACTCGATTGCCCATACCAATACCACCGCATCCTGAGGTTCCACCGCAAGGGTGATCATATCTAGAGGTGGGGTGGTGGCTGTTGGCAGCGCAGGTGGCGATAG
>JACSRJ010000189.1 GCA_014879835.1 Anaerolinea sp. | reverse complement strand
GCTACGACGAGCTATCAATCGGTCTAAGTGGGGACGATGATCCCGGACTCGATGAGGGCTAATGTTGGTTAACAGGACACACTGGGCAGCCCGGTCTTTTGTCTGGGTGCGCCGGGCGACCATGTGGGGTCACCCCTACGAGGCAGATTCTGTAGAGGGGATAGCCTCAATCTGCCCCGGTAGGGGCAGGGCGCGCCATACTCACCGCCTGCATTTCCCAAGAGGGGCGTTCGATCATGACCTAGCCCTGAAAGCATGGAACGGGTGGGCCGGCGCACTTTGGGTCGGTCTGCCCTCCCCAAACGCTATAAATTCTGACGCCCTTCAAGGGCCCGCATCACGGTGGCGGCGTCGGCATGTTCCAGATCAGCGCCAGTGGGTAAACCCCGCGCCAAGCGGGTTATTTTGACCGTGACCCCGGCCCGCGATAGTTCATCTTTGATATATGTCGCGGTGGCGTCACCTTCCATGCCGGGGTTGGTGCTGAGGATCAATTCGGTGATCGCTTCGCTTCTCACCCGCTCCACCAGCTCTTTGATCTTCAGGTTTTCGGCAAAAATCCCCTCACGAGGGTTTAAAACCCCATGCAGGACATGGTAACGTCCGTTGTAAATACCGGCCCGTTCAATGGCAAGCACATCAAGGGGTTCTTCAACCACCGCGATCAGTTTGGCGTCACGGCGCTCATCCCGGCAGAGTCCGCACACTTCCTCTTCGGTGATGTTAAAGCACACTTTACACAGACGGGTCTTGCTTTTTAGTTCAGAAATTGCGCCGGCTAAGGTTGTGGACACATCTTCTGGGGCACGCAGCAAAAAATAAGTGAGTCGGGAGGCGGTTTTGGGGCCGATCCCCGGCAGGCGTGAGAAGGCTTCGATCAACCGGGTGACGGAATCGGGAATCGCTTTGGACATGACCCAGACTGCCTCAAGTGAACTTTCTGAACGGTGCAGATTTCCCCACAACGAATGCTAATCAGAATGAGAGGCTGTCCCTGATGGGGTGGAGCGTGGCGGAACAGCCTCATGGGGTAGACTGGGATCAGGTGACCCCCAGCTATCACCCGCCGAGCAAACCACCCAAGCCGCTGCCGAGTATATCGCCCATTCCACCGGAGACGGATTCCATCCGTTCAGCGGCACGTTTCTGGCTTTCTTCAATGGCTTGGTTGATGGCCACCACAAGCAAATCCTGAAGATCGTTTTTCCATTCGGGATCGCTGGTATCAAGCGCGGCCGGATCAATGCTGATAGACTGCACCCGCTGGTGCCCACTGATCACAACCTTGACCGCGCCGCCACCAGCCGCAATCTCCAAAGTTTCGTTGGCAAGGGCTTCCTGTGCCTTAACCATGTCTTCCTGCATTTTTTGAAGCTGTTTTAACATTCCCTGAGGGTTCCCTGATGCACCCGGCCCCCCGAATCCGCTTCCGCGTCTTTTGGTCATGAACCATTTCCTCCACTGGTGGATTGATCGATACGTGAAATTTTACCCCCGGTTTTGAGTTCACCGTTAATCACCGGGTCGTTCATAATTGTATCATCGACTGCGCTTCCGCCCCCGGCAGGAACTTGGCCCGTGACCATACGCAGTCCAAAGCGCACCCGCATAATCTGGTAAAGAGCACCAATGAGCTGCTTTTTTTTATCCTCTTTGTTAAGGTTTTCCACCACCCAATTATCGATGGCCCGCAGCGTTAAAGTACTGCCTTCAACCCCGACGGGTGAGACTCCCTTTTCCAATAGAACCGAGAGCGGAATGTTATTTTCCTTACGCAGCAGCTGAAGCACCCGATTCCAATTTTTGACCACCTCACTCAGCGAGACCACCGGTGGCGCAGTCGGTTCTTCCGTGGTTTCTTTTGTCTCCGTTGGGGTTTCCGCTGGGGGTTCTGACTCCTGTGGGGGGGTGATTGGGGCGCGCAAAGTCGAAGGTG